>JALUZX010000472.1 GCA_027011425.1 Planctomycetota bacterium | reverse complement strand
GCCCTACCCGGGGGGCCTCCCGGAGTTTTCCCGCCATAGGAACCAGCCTTTCCGGCCTTGGAAGAAGGGGCCCTCTCCACCGGGGAGGAGGCATCCCGACCGCCTTGCCACCGGGGAAAATGCAGGATAAGGTCCCACGCTTTCCATGGGGGAGGGAGAATCCCAAAGGGGAGACCCGGAAAAGAAGAGAGATGCGCGCCCACCAGAGAAGACCCGACGAACCCAGGAAGGTCCGGATCACCCGGGGCTTCACCTCCACCGCGCCGGGCTCGGTCCTGGTCGAGGCGGGCAGGACCCGGCTCCTTTGCACGGCCATGGTGGAAAACCAGGTCCCCGCCTGGCTCCGGGGTTCCGGGTCGGGCTGGGTCACGGCGGAATACGCCATGCTTCCCGGGTCCACCCGCCAGCGCAAACCCAGGGAGGCCCGGACGGGGAAGACCGACGCCCGGGCTCTCGAGATCCAGCGCCTGATCGGGCGCTCGCTCAGGGCCGTCACCAACCTCCAGGCCTTCCCGGACCGGGCGGTCTGGCTCGACTGCGACGTCCTGGAGGCCGACGGCGGGACCCGCACCCTGGCCGTCACGGGTTCCTGGGTCGCCCTTCACGACGCCTTCGCTTGGATGGAGGAGCAGGACCTCCTGGAGACCTGGCCCCTCTCGACCCAGGTGGCCGCCGTCTCCGTTGGCGTCGTGGATGGCGAGCCCCTCTTGGACCTGGACTACGAAGAGGATTCCCGGGCCGAAGTGGACCTGAACGTGGTCATGACCGCCCGGGAGGAGTTCGTGGAGATCCAGGGAACGGCCGAGAAGGCCCCCTTCTCCCGGGAGACCCTGGAGGCTCTCCTGGACCTGGCCCGCAAGGGAATCGGGGAGATCCTGGAGATCCAGGCCAAGGCGGTCGAACCATGAGCGCCCCCCTCCTGGAGATCCTGGCGGCTACGAGAAACCAGGGGAAGATGAAAGAACTCACCCGGGCCCTTTCGGGATTGCCCCTGGGCCTTCGCTCTCTCTCCGAGTTCCCCCAGGTCCCCCCCCTGGAAGAGGAAGGCGAGACCTTCGCCGAAAACGCCCGGTCCAAGGCCCTCCAGGCGGCCCGGGCCACGGGGCTCCCCGCCCTGGCCGACGATTCGGGCCTGGTGGTCCCGGTCCTGGACGGGGCCCCGGGAGTGCGCTCCGCCCGCTTCGCCGGGCCCCAGGCCTCGGACGAAGAGAACATCCGCCTCCTGCTGGAGCGCATGAAAGACGCCGGCGACCGGGGAGCCTGGTTCCAGTGCGCCCTGTGCCTGGCCGATCCGGATGGGAAGATTCTCTGGGAAGGCGAGGGCCGCTGCGGCGGGATCATCCTGGAAGAACCCAGGGGCCGGGGAGGGTTCGGATACGACCCGGTCTTCTTCTATCCGCCGGGGCGGGTGACCTTCGCGGAGATGGATCCGGAGGAGAAAGAGAGGGTGAGCCACAGGGGAGAAGCCGTCCGGGCCTTCCGGGCGGCCCTGGAGAGAGGCATCCCCGGGCTCGGCGGAGGGAGATAGAGACCCATGGGGTCCAAAAGGGAGATCCGGAACTTCTGCATCGTCGCCCACATCGACCACGGGAAGTCCACCCTGGCCGACCGGCTCCTGGAGATCACCGGGACGGTGGATCCCCGGAACGCCAAGAACCAGATCCTGGACGACATGGACCTGGAGCGGGAGCGGGGGATCACCATCAAGGCCCGGGCGGTCTCCATGTTCTGGGAAAAAGAGGGCAGGAAATACCTGCTCAACCTGATCGACACACCGGGCCACGTGGACTTCGCCTACGAAGTCCAGAAGTCCCTCCAAGCCTGCGAGGGGGCCATTTTGCTCGTGGACGCCGCCCAGGGCGTGGAAGCCCAGACCGTGGCCAACGCCCACCTGGCCGACAAGGCGGGCTTGAAGATCATCCCCGTCCTCAACAAGTGCGACCTCCCCCACGCCCGGCCCGAGGAGGTCCTCCTGGAGATCGAGGAGGCCCTGTGCCTTCCCGCCGAGGAGGCCTTCCAGGTGAGCGCCAAGACCGGCGCGGGAGTGGAGAAACTCCTCCAGGCCCTGGTGGACCTGGTCCCTCCTCCGGGCGGCCGGGACGAAGCGCCCCTTCAGGCATTGATCTTCGACGCCGTATACGACGAATTCCGCGGGGTGATCGTGTACCTCCGCCTGGCCCAGGGCGTCCTCCACCGGGGCGAAAAGATCCTGATGACGGGGGCGGGCACGGTCTATGAAGTCCTGGAAGCCGGAAGATTCACTCCCCGTATGTCGCCCGTGGAGTCCCTGGGCGCCGGGGAGGTGGGCTACATGATCGCCAACATCAAGAGGCTCTCGGACGTCCGCATCGGCGACACCGTGGTCAACGCCAAGGGGGAGAGGGCGCCGGCCCTTCCGGGCTACCGCCCCCCCCACTCCATGGTCTTCTGCGGCCTCTACCCGGTGAACCCGGGGGATTTCGAGAACCTCCGGGCCGCACTGGAGAAGCTCAGCCTCAACGACTCCTCCTTCACCTTCGAACCCGAGAGTTCCGAGGCCCTGGGCTTCGGCTTCCGGGGCGGGTTCCTGGGGCTCCTGCACATGGACATCGTCCAGGAACGCCTCGAGCGGGAGAGCGGCCTGGACCTGGTGCAGACGGCCCCCACGGTCCGGTATGTGCTGAAGCTCCGCAACGGCACGGAAAAAATCGTCCAGTCCCCGGCGGACGTTCCCGACGGCTCTCTCATCCAGGAGTGGAGGGAGCCCGTCGTCCGGGCCTCCCTGATCCTTCCCGACGACTACGTAGGCCCGGTCATGAAACTCTGCGTGGAGAGGAGGGGCCATTACGTCAAGACGGAATACCTCACGAGCCGGAGGGTCCTCCTGGTCTTCGATCTCCCCCTGGCGGAGATCATCTTCGACTTCTTCGACAAGCTGAAATCCATCACCCGCGGCTACGGAACCATGGACTACGAGTTCAAGGGCTACGAGCCCTCGGACCTGGTGAAGCTCAGGATCCTCGTGGGAGGAAACGAGGTGGACGCCCTTTCGGTGATCGTCCACAGGGACCAGGCCCCCCGCCGGGGGAGGCAGATCATCAAGAAGCTCCAGAAAGAGATCCCCCGCCACCTCTTCCAGGTGAGCCTCCAGGCCGCCGTGGGAGGCAAGATCCTGGCCAGGGAAAACATCCGGCCCCTGGCCAAGAACGTGACGGCCAAGTGCTACGGCGGGGACATCACCCGCAAGAGAAAGCTTCTGGAGAAACAAAAAGAGGGGAAGCGGCGGATGCGCCAGGTGGGCCGGGTGGAGATTCCCCAGAAAGCCTTCCTTGCCGTCCTTGGGGGGGGAGAGGAAGATTGAGCCTTCCCGGAACCTCCTCCAGGGAGAAGTCCATGACCCAGAGCAAGAAGTCCAAGAAAGGCGACGAAAGGGAGCCCGCCCCGGTCCGGGAGAACCTGGAGAGCCTGGCCGTGGCCGTGGCCCTGGCCCTGGTTCTGAAGTTCTTCGTCATCGAGGCCTACAAGATCCCCACAAGTTCCATGCAGCCCACCCTCATGGGAGACGCCCGCAAAGGGATCTTCGACAGGATCCTGGTGGACAAGCTGGCCTTTCTCCTGCGGGAGCCCAGGCGCTGGGATGTAGCGGTCTTCAAGTATCCCCTCAACCAGTCCCAGAATTACATCAAGCGCATCTGGGGGCTTCCCGGGGAGTGGATCCTCGTGCAGGGCGGCGACGTATGGAAGGGGGAGGACGGGGACTTCCTGCCCGAGACCCGCCCGAGAAAGATCCTGCGCAAGCCCCCCGCCCTCCAGGACCACCTCTGGCTCTACGTATACCATTCCGAGGACCTGCCCGGTTCCCTCGCCCAGGTGCTCCGGGAAGACCCGGGAAGGCTCTCCCTCTCCCCTCGGGGAAAGGACGCCCTGGAACTCTCCTCCCGGGGGCAAGGCGGGAGGGCCCTCTACTTCCGGGACATCCAGGACCGGGACGAACACGGCTACCCCAAGGATGCCGCCCGGGCCGTGGAGGAGCAGATCGCCGGGGCCGGGGACGCCCTGGCGGCCGGGTTCAATTACGTGGGGGACCTCAAGGTTTCGGCGGACGTGCGTGTGGAGGAGGGATGCCGGGCCGTGACCTTCGAAATCCAGGAGCGGAACCCCGGCGAAACCTTGGTCTACCAGGCCCAGATTCCCGTGGGTCCCTCCGGGAAGGCCCGGCTCTCGGTGAACGGGCGGATCGTGAAGGAGAAGGCCCCGGCCCGGCCCCTGGAGCCTGGGAAAAGCAGGTGGATCGCTTTCTCCAATTGCGACGACCGGCTCCTCCTGTGGTTGGATGGCAAAATCCTTCTCTCCTATCCCTACCCCTCCCGGGGGGAGCCCCTGGTGGGCTCCCGGGCGGGCATCGGGCTTCTGGGAAAGGGTCGGGCCAGGATCTCCCGGTTCCACCTGGACCGGGACATCTACTACACCGATCCCAGCGCGCTGGCCTCCAGGCCCCAAGGGGCCTGGTTCCACCTGGGGCCCAAGGGCTACTTGATGCTGGGGGACAACTCCCGCCACTCCGCCGACAGCCGGGAATGGATGGCCCTCTACCTGAAAGACCCGGCCACGGGCCGACTCATCCGGGGGAACTACAGGTTGGGAGGGTTCTCGGAGGAGTCGGGCCAGGATCCCCTCAACCCGGATTGGAACCCCGTCCTGGTTCCCACAGCCCGGGCCATGGTGTTCACCGACGACCAGGGCGAGGAATACGTCCTGCGCCCCAGGATCCCGGGCTCGGGGATGGAGTGGCTCGACCGGGCGGTCCGGTGGGTGGAACAGGGCGGACAAGGGGGGAAGATCGAGCGCGTCTGCCAGGTTCCCCGGGAATTCATCGTGGGAAAGGCCTTCGCCGTGTTCTGGCCCATCGATCCCTTCCACGGGGTGTTTCGCCTTCACTTCGTGAACTGACCCCCAGGGGCGGAAGATGAAAAAGTTGTTCACATGTCCCTTGACAGGACCTGCCTTGGCTGGTCTCCCCCGGAATTCCGGCCTTTGCGGGACGCCCTCCCCCGGTTTTGGAGGGAAAATCCAGGAGGGAGCGGCGAGGTGTATCCTCTATAACCTTCTTTGCCACAAAGGGTTACACATAGAAACCCTTGTCCGCTATTCCCCGATTTCCTTGCCCGCCCAAAAGGGGGAGGCTGGGAAGGGAACCTCCGGAAACCGGCCGTTCCTTCCCATCTCCGGGGTTTCGCCCGGCTTTTCCACGAGTTTTTCACAACCATGACTGCGGCCCAACCCATTCTTGAGACCAAGGGTCTCGTAAAAATCTATCGCCGAACCCGGGTGGTGAACGGTGTCTCCCTCCGGATGGGTCCGGGGGAGATCGTGGGCCTTCTGGGCCCCAACGGTTCGGGGAAGACCACTACGTTCCGGATGATCGTGGGGATGATCTCCCCCGTGGAGGGCCAGGTCTTCCTCCGGGGAAAGGACGTGAGTCGCCTTCCCATGTACAAACGGGCCCGCCTGGGGCTTGGCTACCTCAGCCAGGAGCCTTCCATCTTCCGGCGCATGACGGTGGAACAAAACGTCCTGGCCATCCTGGAAACCATGGGCCTCACCCGCAAAGAGCGGATGCGGCGCCTGGAAGAACTCCTGGACGACCTGATGATCGGACACCTGAGAAAGAGCATTGCCGAGACTCTCTCGGGGGGAGAGAGAAGGCGACTGGAGATCTCTCGGGCCCTGGCCACCAGGCCGGCGATCCTGCTTCTGGACGAACCCTTTTCCGGGGTGGACCCCATCGCCGTGGAAGAGATCCAGGGGATTCTCCGGGAACTCCGGGACAAGGGGATCGGGATCCTGCTCACAGACCACAATGTCCGGGAGACCCTGCGCACCACGGACCGCTCTTACATCATCTTCGAAGGAAAGGTCCTCCGGGAAGGAAGGGCCGAAACCCTGGTGAAAGACGAGGAAGTGCGGCGGATCTACCTGGGCTCCACCTTCGAGGAAGGCATCACCCCCGACGAGATGGAAGGGCTGGCCGACTCCTGAAAAGGAGATCTCCCAGCCGCCTCAAGGCTCCTTCCAGTCCCTGTCGATTACCCTCTTGGATCTCTCTAGGGGGAACCTTGTCCAGGAAATTCCAGGAAACCACGAAACGAACGTCCAGACCGCCCGGGAAGCGCAGGAGAGGAAGCTCCTCCCCCTCCATGGAAGAAATCACCGGGTCGGTGCTGGTGGTGGACGACCAGGACTGGGCCCGCACCCCCTTTTGCAGTTACCTGCGATACCACCAGATCCACACATTCGAGGCATCCTCTTACGAAGAAGCCCTGGTCCGGGCGGAGATTCCCGACCTTTTCCTGGTTTTCGCCGACATCGTGCTGGGCGACGGGAACGGCCTGGACCTCATGGAGGAAATCAAGGGGAAGTACCCCGGCGTGGAGGTAGTGCTCTTTACGGGAAGGGGAGACCTCTCCCTGGGAAGCGAAGCCCTCCGAAGAGGAGCCTTCTTCTTTCTCTCCAAGCCCTTCGAGCTGGAAACGGGCCTCTTGCTCACCCGCAGGGCCTGGGAGGTCCGGAGCTGGCGGACGGCCTACGAAACGCTCAAGACGGCCGTCACCGGGGACCAGGTGATCGAAATCATGCGGTCCCTGGCGGAGGCCGTGGACGCAAAGAGCCCGTATACGAGGGACCACTCCGAACGAGTGGGATGCCTGGCCCGTAGGCTGGCCCGGGAGATCAACCTCCCTGAAAAGGAAGTGGAGACCACCTATTTCGGGGCCCTGCTCCACGACCTGGGGAAGATGGGCGTTCCCGATTCCATCCTGAACCTGGAAGACACTCTGGACCCCACCCAGAGGGCCCAGATCCAGGAACACACCATCCTGGGAGAGAAGATCCTGGCCCCCATCCTGGCCCTCCAGCCCCTGCGTCCCATTCTCCGGTCCCATCACGAGAACTGGGACGGCACGGGATACCCCGACGGCCTGGCGGGGGAGGAGATTCCTTTACCGGCCCGGATCGTCCGGATCGCCGACTCCTACGACGCCATGACTTCCATCAGGCCTTACCTGAAAGCCCCCATGACGGACGAAGAGGCACTCCTCAAGATAGCCGAGAAAAAGGGAACCTTCTTCGACCCCGACCTTCTGGATGCCTTCCTGGGGATGATGTTCCGGACCCTCTGAGGGCTCCTCCCCCGGCCTTCCCGCTCCCACCTTACAAAGACTTGATTCCCTCCTCCCACCCCTTAGACTTTCGCCGTCCCTATCACCATTGGAGAGCGAAACATGCGAATCGTCGTCTGCATCAAGCGCGTCCCTTCCACGGAGACCCGGGTCCGGATCGGCCCCGACGGGAAGACTCTGGATCCCTCGGACGTGGAATACATCCTGAATCCCTACGACGAATATGCCGTCGAAGAGGCTCTCCGGATCAAGGAGGCCCGGGGCGAAGGCGAAGTGGTCGTGGTCTGCCTGGGCCCGGGCGACGGGACCAAGGAGATCCGCACGGCTCTGGCCATGGGCGCGGACCGGGCCGTTCACCTGGTGGACCCATCCCGGGACCGGGACGCCTGGTCCACGGCCCGGATCCTGGCCGAAACGCTCAAGGGCATGGAAAAGGACCTGGTGCTCTTCGGCACAAAAGGAGTCGACTTCGACCAGTCCCAGGTGGGAGCGCGGGTAGCGGCCCTTCTGGGATGGGGTTGCGTAACGGGGGCGGTCAAACTGGAGATCCAGGAGGGCCGGATCCTTGCCGAGCGGGAGATCGAGGGGGGCCGGGAGGTGGTGGAAGCGCCCCTTCCCGTGGTGGTGACGGCCCAGAAAGGCCTCAACGAACCTCGATACGCCTCCCTCAAGGGAATCATGAAGGCCAAGAAGAAACCTCTGGAAGAGGTTTCCTACGAGGATCCGGGAACAGGCAGGGAAATCCTCTCCATGACCCTCCCCCCCGAACGCCCGCCGGGACAGATCCTCGGGGAAGGACCGGAGGCGGTTCCTCTCCTGGTGGAGAAACTGAAGAACGAGGCGAAACTCCTCTGACCGGGCGGGTCGTTCCGGTCTTTTTCGGGGGAACGAAGAAGAACGAGGTTTCACGATGAGCAATTCGGTTCTGGTCTTTTGCGAGCACAGGGACGGCAAGCTGCGGAAGTCCTCCCTGGAGG
>JALUZX010000471.1 GCA_027011425.1 Planctomycetota bacterium | reverse complement strand
TAGGGGACCTCCCGGGTGGTCCAGGGGGCGCCGAAGAGGGTGGGAACCACCGAGGTGAGAAGGGTCGCCGGGTCGGCCCCCCAGGAGCGGGGATCCCCTCCGGCCGCCTCCAGGGTCCTCTGGGACCAGGGGAGATACTGGGCCAGGGGAAGGAGCTGGGGCGCGGCCAGAAGGAGGCCCGCCAGGAGTCCCAGGGCGGGCCAACCCAGGAGAGCCAGGGCCTTGTTTCCCCCCGATTCCTTCCATTCCCGGCGGGCCGTAAGAAGGGCCCAGGCCCCGAGGACCAGGGTGGAGGCGAAAGCGAAGGGGGGGAACCCGGCCGTCCAGGTTCCGGCGACGAGCAGGGCCAGGGCCGCCGGGTAGATTCTCCTGCGGCGGAGCCTCCATGCCTCGAAGGCCCAGAGCAGGCCGGGAAGGAGGGCCAGGGTGTCCTGGCGCATGTAGAAATGGGCGTTCGCCGCCATCTGGGAGGAGAAGGCGAAGAAGAGCCCCCCCGCCAGGGCGGGAAGGAGGGAAAGGTCCCAGAGCCGGAGAAGGAGGTAGGTGAAGAGGAAGGCCAGAAGGAAGGAGAAGAGGGCCAGGAGGGCGAAGGCCTTGCCCGGCGGGAGGAAAAAGAGGATCCAGTGGGGCGGATAGAGGAGGCCTTCCAGGGAGTGGGAGAGGAGGGGGCCGCCCGTGCGGTTGAAGGGATTCCACAAGGGGACGGATCCCCGGGCGAGGTCTTTTTTCGCCAGGACGATCTCGGGCAGGGCCAGGAAGGTCTTCTCCGGGGCGTCCATGTCGGCCGTGCGGTTCTGGAATTCCACCCAGCCCGGGTTGCACCCTGTCCGCCAGGGCTCCCAGGCCTGAAGATCGACGGGGCGGAAGTCCCGGTCCGCGAAGAGGGCGGGGCCCACCAGAGCCAGGGCGCCGAGAAGGGCGGGAAGGAGAAGGAGGAGTTTCTTCCTCATGGGTTGGCGGCCCTCCTCCTGAGCAACGTGACTCCAAGAAGGAGGAAGAGAAGGAGAAGGCCCGCCCCGGCGGCGAGGAACCCCTTTTCCAGGCTGGCCGGCTGGAAGGAGAGGCGCACTTCGTGCTCCCCGGGGCCGAGCCAGATTCCCAGGAAGGCATGGTCCGCCGGCACGGGACGCCTCTCCCCGCCGTCCACCCGGGCCCTCCACCCGGGATGCCATGCCTCGGATACGAGAAGGAGCCCCGGGCCCCGGGCCCGCAAGCGGGCCTTCCCCGGCTCTCTTTGGAGCACCCGTGCGGGAGGGGATTTTCCGCCTTGGTGAATCCCAGGCGGAGGAGGGGCCTCCACGACGGCCGTCTCCCTAGGGTCCAGGCCGGGCCGGACCAGGAGGGAGAGGCGGGCGGCCTTTTGGGGCACCACCTTCCACCGGGGCACGGTCAAGGCGTAGGGGAAGGGATCCCCGGCCTTGTAGACATGGGTCCCCCCCGGGGAGGTTCCGGCGGGGATCCAACCCTTTTCCCCGACGGGCACGTCCGAGAGAAGGATTCGAGGTCCCGCCGCGGCGAGGAAGGGGGCCTGGAGCTGGGCGGGCCCGGAGAGGGAGTGGACCCCCGCCCCCTTCAGGTCCAGGGAGGGATCCAGGGCGGCGAAGAGGTCTCGGATCCGGCTGGGCGTAAGCGGGACGTAGCCCTGGACGTCCTCCAGGCCCAGGAAAGAGGGAAGGTCGGGGGTGAGGAGGTCCGGCTTCTCTTTGCGCGAAGAGGATGCCTCCAGGCGGAGCACCCGGGCGCGGGAAGGCTTTCCCTTTTCCAGGGGGAGGTCCGGGAAGAGGCGGTTCCACCGGGAGACCAGGTCCAGGCTGGAGGCGGGAACGGGCTCGGAAATTCTCCTCGCCGTGTATCCCAGGTCGCAGAGGGCGCCGGCCAGGCCCAGGGCCAGGCCCAGGGTGAGCCCGGCCCCCCGCCGGTCCAGGCGGGCCCAGAAGAGGGCCGCCGCCGAAAGAAGGGCGGCGATCCCGAACCGCCCCAGGGAGAGGCGGGTGAGCCAGACGTTGAAGTCCTTTTCCAGGGCGCTCCTGTGGGCGGCGATCACCTCCCACCAGGGCCGGCCGCCGGCGACTCTTTTCAGTTGTTCCGCGAAAAGAGGCGCCACCCCCCGGAGCCAGAATTCCAGGATCCGCTCGGCGGGAAGGAACAGGGCCAGAAGGAGGGCCGCGGCGCCGGCGGCGCCGGCCAGGCCGCCCGCCCAGAGCAGGATCTTGCCGGGTTTTCCTGTTCTCAGGATACGGTCCGCCCCGAAGGCCGCGCCCACGACTCCGCAAAGGCCCACCAGGAAGAGGAGCCTCA
>JALUZX010000470.1 GCA_027011425.1 Planctomycetota bacterium | reverse complement strand
ATGCAGAGGATGGAGCCCCCCTTGCGGGAGACCCGGTGGACCGCTCCGGCGGGCAGGTATTCAAGGACCTTCAGGGGGGCTTTCTGGCCCGGCGTATCCAGGGGCCCGCCGGTGTAGTGCATGATGGAGGTCATGGCCCAGGAATCGATGGTGATTCCCTTCTGGGCCGGGACGGAGCCTTTCCACTTCTTGGAGAGCCCCCAGAGCCCCCAAGGGGGGAAGACCCTGGGCCAGTGGAAGGCGTCCACCCGGGAGAGGGTGGACCAGCGGGTGTAGACGATCCAGGGGACGATCTCGTAGTCCAGCCCGTTTCCCTTTCGCCGGATCTGATCCACGGGGAGCAGAGTCTTGCCTCCGTCCTCGTCCTTGTCGTCCTTCCAGACCACGAAGGCCTTTCCGTCGGGGGTGAGCTGGAAGTTGGTCTCCAGCTCCACCCGGGGCCTTTTCGGGTCCTTCAGGCCCACCCGGACGCGGGCGTAGCTCCCCAGCCCCCGGTCCTTGAGGCTTTCCGAGACGTGTTCCACCTTCCACAAGGGTTTGCTCTTGGGGGTCACCAAAAGGAAGACCCGGTCCACGGGAGTGAACAGGAGGAGCAGCAGCGGCGCGGCGGCGGCCAGGAGGGGGGGAAGGAAGCGGGCCCCTCCGGCGGAGAGGCCAAAGAGGATGCCGCCTGCCGAGACCGCCAGGGCCGAGACCAGGATGGCCGTCACCCCCGAAAGCCCGGCCGAGAGGAGCAGGACCGCGGCGGCGCAGCCCAGGGCCGAGCCCAGCAGGTTGGAGGCGTAGATGCGCCCCACTTCCCTGGGCCAGGCCGAGAGGGACCCCGCCACGGCCAGGCCCAGGCAGAAGAAGGGAAGGGTCACCCAGAGCACCAGGGCCAAGAGGACCCCCACGGTCCGGTCCTGGATGATGGAGTATACGTCGAAGGTGGTCTGGGTGACGAGCCAGAGGCCCGCCACGACGGCGATCCCCGCCAGGGCGCTCCAGAGAGCCAGGGCCTTCTCGGGAAAGGCCGTCTTGAGGGCCTTCCCCCGGAAGGTGAGCCACACGCCGGCCGAGGCGAAGCCGAGCATGGCCGTGGAGACCGCCAGGAACCCGAAGTGATACCAGAGGATGATGCTGAAGACCTTGGTCAGGGAGACCTCGAGCAGGAGGACCGCCAGGGAGACCAGGGCCACCCCGAGTTCGCGCTGGTAGGGGAATCGAATCACGTCTCGCCCTTTTTTTCAGGTGCCGCTCAGCGGTGTTTCACTTCCCAGTCGAAGGGGAAGGCGTCGTAGGAGGCCCTCTCCTCGTCGGGGTTTTGTGGATCGTATTTGCGGGTGACGTAGTAGAGGATGGCGCAGGGCTTTCCTCCCACCGGCGTCAAGCCGTGCCAGATCCCGGGGGGGATCTCGATCACCCGCGGGTTGTGCTCGCCGATGTAATAGGCCCGGGCCTCGCCCTTCTCCTGGTCGTAGAGCCCCACCTTGGCGTCGCCCGAGACGATCATCCAGAAGTCGGTCTGGTGCTTGTGGCGGTGCCAGGCCTTGATCACTCCCGGGTTCACGACGGAGAAGTTTACCTGCCCCTCCATGGGAGCTTCGGAAAAGATGTCCATGTAGGAGTGGCCCCTGTCGTCGAGCCAGGTGTTCATGGGTTTCCTCCCTGGGAAAAGGGTTTGGTTTTTTCAGGTCAGGGCATTCTAGGGAATCGGCCTTGGGGATCCAGGAACGTGACCTTTCCGCCCGGGAGGACACGAATCTTCCGGGAAGGGGAAGGAGGGCGGCCTGGAAAGGAGGCGCCCCGATCGCTCCCTCGCGCTGGAAGGTTTGGCCCTGGGGCCTTCTGTGCCTGTTTCTTCCCTCCCTCCCCGGCGCAGGCCCGGTCCTGCGCAGGTTCCAGGTGGTCCGGCCCGGGCCGGTTCTCCTTGGGAGGCCCGTTCCCCTGGAGTGCCGGGCCCTCCTCCTCCGGGGGCCTGGAGGCCTGGAGGCGCCCCTCCAGTGGAAGCCCGTGGACTTTCTTCCCGCCCGGGGGGCCTGTTTCAGGTGGGCCCGGATCGCCTGGATCGCCCCAAGGCCGGGGGTCTACAGGCTCCTGGCCGGCCGGGCTTCCTCCAAGGGGGGGGATCCTCCCGGGAAGGAGCCCCTGGAGGGGTGGATTCCTCCCCAGGTTTTCGTGGAAGGGCGTCCCTGTCCCGGGAGGGAAGGCTCCTCCTGGCGGGGCCCGGTCCTGGCCGAGCGGGTCCTTCAGGGGTGGGGGCCCCCCGGAGCGGGGCTGGCCTGGACCCTCACGAGCCAGGTCTGGGCCACAGGGGAGGTG
>JALUZX010000469.1 GCA_027011425.1 Planctomycetota bacterium | reverse complement strand
ACCACCCAGGGAGGCGGGGGCTCCCTGGGTGGTGAAGAGGACGGCCCCTGCGTGAGGGCCCTCTCCCTTGGCGGAGAAGAGGCGAAACTTCCTGCCCAGGGGGCCTTCCAGGAGGCGGGCCAGGACCTTGGCCCCCTCCCGGGCCTTCTTTTCGTCGCCGGCGCAAAGGATCCTGGTCTCCGGACTCCAGGTGAAGGTTCCCTTGACCCGGGTGAGGGAGAGGGGCCTGGGAATCAGGGGCAAGGAGTCCTCTCCTTTGACTGAGCCGCCCATGGCGGGAAGAAGGAGGAAAACGCTCAAGAGGAAGAGTGGAGTCATGGACATGGGTCGTGGGTCCTGGGTTTGGAAAAAGACAGACGAAAACGGGGCGGTCCCCCGCTGTGGAGGCCGCCCCGCGGCATCAGTCGTACGCGGCTCTTACTTGGACTGGAAGGAGTTCCACTTGGCCTCCAGTTCGGGGTTCTTGACCGTCTCCAGCAGGTAGTCGCAGAAATCCCGTCCCGTGGCGCCGTTGTCGCGGCCCGTGATGACCAGTTTCTTCTCGAAGCGGGTGCAGATGTCCAGGCCCATCTGGAGCTTCTTGGCCTTTTCCATGAAGCCCATGTGCTCCAGCATCATGACGGAAGCCCGGATGAGGCTGGAGGGGTCAGCATACTTGCCCCGGCCCTCCTTGATCATGCGCGGCGCCGAGCCGTGGATGGCCTCGAACATGGCGTAGCGCTTGCCGATGTTGGCGCTTCCCGCAGTGCCCACCCCGCCCTGGAGCTGGGCCGCCTCGTCGGTGATGATGTCGCCGTAGAGGTTGGGCAGGGCGATGACCCTGAACTGGGTGCGCCGGGCCGGGTCCACGAGCTTGGCCGTCATGATGTCGATGTACCAGCCTTCCCAGCGGATCCCCGGGTAGTCCTTGCCCACCTGCTCGGCCACTTCCAGGAAGAGCCCGTCCGTGGTCTTCACCACGTTGGCCTTGGTTACGATCGTGACGTAGTCGATGCCCTTCTTCTTGGCGTATTCGAAAGCCATGCGGATGATCCGCTCCGCCCCGGGCCGGGTGATGACCTTGAAGTCGAAGGCCAGGTCAGGAGTGGGCATGATCCCCCGGCTTCCCAGCATGTAGGCGCCCTCGGTGTTTTCACGGAAGAAGGTCCAGTCGATCCCCTCCTCGGGGATGGAGACGGGCCGGACGTTGGCGAACAGGTCCAGCTCCCGGCGCATGGCCACGTTGGCGCTCTCGATGTTGGGCCAGGGGCCGCCCTTCTCGGGGGTGGTGGTAGGGGCTTTGAGGATCACGTGGCAAGCCTTGATTTCCTCCAGGACGTCGTCGGGGATGGCCTTGCCCACCTTGGCCCGGTTCTCGATGGTGAGCCCCTCGATGGGTTTGAAGGCGATCTTCCCGCTCTTCACCTCCTCCTCGAGCAGGTATTCAAGGACCCGCTGGGTCTCCTGGGAGATGATCGGGCCGATCCCGTCGCCCCAGCACACGCCTACTTTGATGGGGTGGAGTTTGCTGTAGTCCGTCCACTCTTCGCCCGTCTTCAGGCGTTCCACCCTCTCGAGTTGCTCCTTGACGATCTGCGCGAAGTGCGCCCCTGCCTTGTCCAGGATCTCCTGGGTCATGATTTATTCCTCCTGCAAGAAAACGATGGGTTAGCCCCTGAGGGAGGCGGATTGTAGCATCCGCCCTTGGTAGGGGCACCAAGGGAAGACATGCTTTAAATGGATGGAGGAGGCCGGTGTTTCCCTCTCCATGGTTGGCATCGGCCCCCTTGCCCGGCATCCTGGGGCCCGTGGCGGACGAGACTCCAAGAGGGGAGAGGCCCCGGGCCGGCTCCCGGGCCCCGCAGGCGGCGGCCTGGGCCGGTCCCCTCCTGCTCGCCCTCCTGGTCTTCCTCCTGGGGGCGCCCGCCCTCTCCCCGGGAAAGGCCTGGTATTCCGCCGACGGCCCCTTGGCCTTTCAGCCCTGGAAGGGGGCCCTCCAGCCTGAAGGCCGCCATCCCCGCAATCCCGACCTGGGAGACCAGGACTTTCTCTACTACCCCTTCCTCCGGTTCATGGGGCGGGAGCTGAAGGAACGGGGGGCCCTCCCCCTTTGGAATCCCCACCTCTACGGCGGCGTGCCCCTGGCGGGAAACGCCCAGTTCCCCCTCCTCTACCCGGTCCACGGCCTCCTCTGGCTCTCCCAGGCGGGAAAGAAAGGTTTCGACCCGGCCGCCTTCGACAGGGCCTTCACCTGGCACGCCCTTCTGCGGCTCCTTCTTTGCGCCCTGGGGGGGTGGTTCTGGCTGAGGAGGCTCTGGGGGCC
>JALUZX010000468.1 GCA_027011425.1 Planctomycetota bacterium | reverse complement strand
GGGGTCACCTTCTTCCACCCAAAGGGGACCGGCGCGGGGATCTCCTACTTGCCGGAATGAAACTGTCCGTCCAGGAGGTCCAGGGGACCTTCCATGACGAGGTGGAAGGGCTCTTCTTTCCCGGAGGGGGCGAAAAGGGAGCCTTTCAGCAGGCAGTGGACCAGGGGCCTGTCGGGCGAGGGCTCCAGGATCTTCACCTGGACCTTCGCCTCCGCCAGGGTGCGGGGCTCTTTTTCGCCGGGCAGGGTAAGGAGCAGGCCCTCTTCCAGGGTCCATTCCCTTCCCTCGACTTGCCGGAGTTTCCGGATTCCCCGAAGGGGCAGGCGGGCCTGGAGGCTGAACCCGTCCGGCCGGGAGGCCCGGGCCAGGAGGAGAGGCACCCGGACGAAGGGACTCGAAGGGGCGAAGGATAGGTCCAGGGGGAGTTTCCGGAGGATGAGCTTCCCGATCTTCCCTTGGAGGTAGGCCTTTTCGGGCCTGGGGGGGGCTGCGGGCTCCTTGTTCCCGCATCCCGTCTCTGCCAGGATGAGGGCCGCGAAGGCCGCCGGAACCAGTTGTCTCGCCCGCATAACCGCACTCTACCCGTCCGGCGGCGCGGGAGCGAGACCTTGGACCCACAAGGGAGGCGCGAAGATGACGGACCACTATCCCCTCTTTCTGGCAGGACGCTGGCTGGACACGGGTGAAAAGCTCCAGGTCCAAAGTCCCTGGGACGGCCGGGTCGTGGCCACTGTGGCCCGGGCGGGAGAAAAGGAACTGGAAGAGGCGGCCCGGGCGGCGGAGGAGGCCTTCGAGAAGACCCGCCGGGCTCCCACCTGGGAGAGGGAGGAGATCCTGAGAAAAGCCGCGGACCGCCTGGAAGGGAGGGCCGAGGAATTCGCCCGGACCTTGGTCCTGGAAGCGGGCAAACCCATCCGTTTCGCCCGGGCCGAGGTGGCCCGGGCCGTCCATACCCTCCGTCTCTCGGCGGGCCGGGCCTCCCGGATCACGGGAAAGATCATCCCCATCGACACGGCTCCCTGGGGAACGGGGAAGATCGGCTTCGTCCGCTACGTGCCGGCCGGGCCCGTGGCGGCCATCTCGCCCTTCAACTTCCCCCTCAACCTCTCCCTCCACAAGGTGGGCCCCGCCGTAGCCGCCGGGAACCCCTCGGTCCTGAAGCCGGCTTCGTCTACGCCAGTGACGGCCTGCAAGCTGGCCTCCCTCTTCGAGGAGGCTGGGGCGCCGGCGGGATGGCTCTCGGTGGTTCCCTGCGACCGGAATCTCGGGGAGCGGCTCGTGGAGGACCCGCGTTTCAAGGTGCTCTCTTTTACAGGATCCCCGGCGGCGGGCTGGGAGATCCGGAAGCGCGCGGGCCGGAAGAAGGTGGCCCTGGAACTCGGGGGAAACGCGGCGGTGATCCTCCACGAGGACGCCGACCTGGTCAGGGCGATCCCCAAGATCGTCACGGCCGCCTACGGGTTCGCGGGGCAGTCCTGTATTTCCGTCCAGCGGATCCTTGTCCACGCGGGGATCCTGGGAGAGGTCCGGGAAAGGCTGCTGGCCGAGATCGCCGAGGTGAAGGCCGGGGATCCCATGGAGGAAGACACGACGGTGGGGCCGCTCATCACGGAGAAGGCGGCGGACCGGGTCATGGAGTGGATCGGCCGGGCCCGGGAGGCCGGGGCCGAGGTCCTTTGCGGGGGCGAGCGGGATGGAAACCTGATCCAGCCCACCCTCCTGGAGAAGGTTCCCCGGGAGGCCGAGGTGGATCGCCTCGAGGTCTTCGGGCCCGTGGCCAACCTCCACGCCTACGAGGATTTCGATGCCGCCCTGGCCCAGGTGAACGACTCCATCTACGGCCTCCAGGCGGGGCTCTTCACCAGCGACATGGGAAGGATCATGCGGACCTGGGAGGAGGTGGAGGTGGGGGGGCTCGTGGTGAACGACGTGCCCACCTTCCGGGTGGACAGCATGCCCTACGGCGGGGTCAAGGAATCCGGCGCCGGCCGGGAAGGCCCGGAGTGGGCCATGGAGCACATGACCGAACCCCGCCTGTTGGTCCTGCATTTGCCGTAGGGGACGCCGTAGAGGACGCCCGAGGGACGGCGCGCAGCGACGTCCCGACGGTCGTCCCGCGATACGGCCCCTGAATTTCGATGGATCCGGCCCGATTCCCCATATCCCCCGGGGCGGGATGATTCGGGGTTTCCGGAACCAGCGCGGGCCGACGTTCGCCCGGGTCGCCAGAGGCGACCCGGGCTCCGGCGGCCCCTACATCAGGGGGCCTGGGAAAGGCGGGGGGCCAGGAGGATGGACTTTCCGGT
>JALUZX010000467.1 GCA_027011425.1 Planctomycetota bacterium | reverse complement strand
GGTCCTAGGGGCCGGCGCCGGAACCGGGGACCGCGCCTCCGGCCGGCGTCACGAGCCCGGATTCCCGAGCCGGCCTCGTTCCGGCGGGGGCTTCACAAAATTTCAAACTGGGGGAAGGTCACGATTTTTTTGGAAGTTTCGAAGGTTCGGGACTTTTGTCGTAACCGTCACTCCTTGACGGGGGCGAGGAAGAGGTCGCCCAGCAGGACGCCCTTCATGGCCCGGACCCGGGAGGCGAGAACCCGAAGGGTCTGGGCCTTCCCCTTGAGGATGGCCACCTCCAGGCAGAGGCGGTGGGTGACATGGACGTGGAGGGAGGCGGTGGTGTGGGCCGCTTCGTCGTGGAAGGTGCGGGTGATCTTCTGGAGGAGCCCCGGGCGGTGGTGGTCGTAGAGGAAGACCAGGGCGCCCACCTGCGGGCCGGGGCCGTGGGCCGCTTCCTCTCCCCTGAGGGCCTCCCGGATGAGGTCCCGGATGGCTTCGGACCGGTTGGGGTAGCCCCTCCGGTCCAGGAAGGCGTCGAAGGCCTCCAGGAGGTCCTCTTCCAGGGAAACACCGAAGCGCTTGATCCGGGTCATGGCTCTCACCTCGCCTTTGGAAATTCGGGTCTTCCACAGAATCTACCTTCCCATGGGCTGAAACTGGTGAAACTTTCGTTCCCGGCGATTTTCCTGGAGGAAGGGGTAGGTTTTTGGAAGACTCTCCCGAACCCCTTCGACCGTGGCGCCTGTCCGTGGAGGAATGCCTATGGGTTGCCTCGCCGCCGCCGAACCTCTCATCCGCCTGGCCCCGGTGGACTGGTCCATTCTCCTGGTCTACCTGGTCTTCATCGTGGGGCTGGGTTTCTACTTGAAGAAATACGCCCGCACGGACGACGAGTTCTTCCTGGCGGGCCGCAAGAACAGCGCCTGGGTGGCCGGGGTGGCCTTCATGTCGGCCAACATGGGAGCCATGGAGGTGATCGGGTACGCCGGGTCGGCCGTGAAATACGGCATCCACTGCGCCCATTTCTACCTGATCGGCGCCGTTCCGGCCATGCTGTTTCTGGGGCTCTTCATGATGCCCTTCTATTACAGCGGGCGGATCAAGTCGATTCCGGGCTACCTGAAGGAGAGGTTCGACGAGAAGACCCGGGTCCTCAACGCGGCCATCTTCTCCCTGATGATGATCCTGGTTTCCGGGATTTCCCTCCACCTTCTGGCCATGATCATGGAGGTCTTCTTGGGGTGGAAATGGGAAGTAAGCGTCTGGGTGGCGGCCGTCCTGGTGGCCCTCTACGTCTCCATGGCGGGGCTCATCTCGGCCATCTTCACCGAGGTGATCCAGTTCTTCCTCATCTGGGCGGGGATCCTGATCCTGCCTGTGCTGGGCTTCATCGACGTGGGGAGCCCCGCTGATGTGTGGGCCAGGCTCCAGCAGGTGGGGCCGGGCTACGCCTCCCTCTGGGCCAGCACGGCCGATCCGGCGGCCAACCCCCTGCACATGACCTGGATGGGAATCATCTTCGGCCTGGGGCTTGGAGTGGCCTTCGGATACTGGACCACGGACTTCCTCATCATCCAGCGGGCCTTCTCGGCCAGGGACCTGCGCTCCGCCCGGCTGACGCCGATCATCGGATCGTATTTCAAGATGCTGCTGGGGATCGTGGTGGTGAGCGCTGGGATTGTGGCCCTGGTCCTCATGAAGGACCATGGCTCGGGCTTCCAGCTCCTGGAAAAGGCCAAAGGAGGGGTGGACTACGACTCGGCCCTCCCCCTGCTCATGGCCCGGTATTTCCCGAGAGGTCTCATCGGGCTCGGGGTCACTGCCGTGGTGGCCATGCTCATGGCGGGCCAGGCGGGCAACATGAGCGCCTTCTCGGCGGTCTGGACCTACGACCTCTACAAGTCGGTGATCCACAAGGGCGCCACCAACGAGCAGCTCGTTCTCATGGGAAGGATCTCCACCGTGGCGGGCCTGGGCCTGGCCGTGGCGGGCGCCTACGTGGCCCGTTCCATGCCCACCGTGATCGACTACCTCCAGGCCATCGCCTCGGTGATCCTGGCGCCCGGTGTGGCGGTGATCCTCCTGGGCATGATCTGGAAGCGGATGACCCCCCACGGGGCCTTCTGGGGCATGCTGATCGGGTTCTCCTCGGCTTTCATGATGTTTCTCATGCAAAAACTTGAGTGGGTGGGAACCAGCTTCTTCACTCCCATCCACGGGGCGGGCTTCATGGCGGCCAACTTCTGGAGGGCCATCTGGTCCTGGCTGATCGCGGCCGGACTGGCCGTGGGAATCAGCCTCTTCACCAAGCCCCGGAAAGACGAGGAACTGGTGGGCCTGGTCTGGTCCCTGACACGGATCGTGCACGAGAAGGAAAAGGTCGCTTGGTACCGGACTCCTGGTTTCTGGGCCGCCGTGTCGGCCGCCCTCTTCGTCTTCTTCAACCTCTACTTCTGGTGAGGAGGGGATCGATGAACGGCGTGGAAAACACCGAACGTAGGGGCATGAGGCCCATCTGGTTCTTCGTGGGTTGCCTGCTGGCGGTCATAGGCTTCATCGTCGCGGGGACGGGGATCTACAACTGGGTCTCCCCCCCCCAAACCAGGACCAGGCTCCTGGAACTCCACACGGACCTCTGGTGGGGCCTGGTGATCCTGTTTTTCGGCCTGGTCCTGTTTTTTGCAAACCGCAACTCCTCGGTGGAATGAGTCGGCCCGGGAATGGAAAGGGCCCGCCCGGCGCGCCGGGCGGGCCCTTTCTTTGAAGTTACGGTTTGGGGACTACGGCTGGCCGCCGGTCAGGGTCCTCAGCCCGTTGGTCCAGGCCAGGCCGGCCCGGTTGGCCGGGGGATCGATCACAAGGGCCTGCCAGTAGAGGACCGACTGGATCAATGCCTTGTCGTTGGGCACGGCCACCCTGAGACTGGCCGCCCCCGAGCTGTTCGTCCTGGCGAGGACCACCAGGTCGAGCCCCACGAGCAGGTTGCAGCCCGGCGCCCCGATCACGGAGAGGTCGAAGGGAAGGTTGAAACTCCGCCACCTCGTGTTGGAAAGCCCCGCGATGAATCCCGCCATGGTGGAAGCCCGGGCGTGGGCGAGGTCCAATGTGAAGCTGCTCCCGATTTGCGGGGTTCCGGCGGCGGAGAGGACGGGAATCGCCCCGGGCCCGGCGGGCCGGGTGAAGGCCAGGGCCGCGCCGAAGCCCCGGACCCGGATGCCGGTGGAGGGATTGGACCCCCGCGCGTAGACCCGGCTTACCAGGTAGCTTGAGCTGGAGACGGCGTCCACCCAGTAGTAGGTATAGGTGTTGCCCCTGGATGAATTGGTCTTATGGAAGTCCACCAGGAGCTGTTTCCCGGCCTGGGCGGTATAGGT
The DNA here is from genome assembly GCA_027011425.1 of Planctomycetota bacterium. Classification (GTDB taxonomy): domain Bacteria; phylum Planctomycetota; class UBA1135; order UBA1135; family JALUZX01; genus JALUZX01. The sequence continues at coordinate 4,840 of JALUZX010000467.1, read as the reverse complement.
GAAGGGCTTCGTGAAGGGGATCTTGATGTCCCAGTTGCTGGGGGAGGTATTCACGGAGGTCCAGTAGGGGAGGTTGATCTTCTTCTTGGAGAGGACCTGGACCATGGGCCCGGTGATGTTGGCGGAGAAAGAGGAGCTGATGGTCGAAGGCGTCCTGGTGGTGTATCCCATGGAAATGGAAAGTTCGATCCAGTAGTGGGACGCCGAGCGGACATACCGGTTGTCGTGGCGGAAGGCCATGCCCGTCGCCGTGAAGTTGGAGGGAAGAGCCTTGAGGGAGTAGATGTGCTGGATCCTGTGGTTGTAGTAGCCCAGCGGCAAGGCGGTCCGGCTCTCGCCCCACTTGTTGGCGTAGGCCGTCGGCGCCACGGGGCCGATGCCCGGCAGGGTCCCCGTGCCCTTGCAGCCTTTGCCGAAGGACGTGACCGTTCCCGGGATGAAGGGGGCCGGAACCTCGAGGGCCGCCACGGCGAAGGGAAGAGGGTCCTTCTCCAGGAAGGATGCCGTCACCTCGATGGAGACCTTGCCCGTGGAAGGCGCCACGAAGACGACCTTTTCATAGAGGTTCCGGGGCGTGTCTGAAGACCCGATGACCCGGCCCAGGAACCTGATTGTGAGGGCCAGGTTGCTCCACTGGGTGGTGGACGTGCTCTGCCTGTGCCAGGCGATCACAACGGAGTAGGCCTTTCCCGCCTTTACGGCCATGGGGATGATCTTCTTGGGCGCCGCCTTGGTGAGGGTGGAGGTCATGAGAAGGCCGTTGCCTTTCGCGATCTCCAGGGCCCGGTCGTCCCGGAGAAAACCGAGGCCGTAGGCGTTCCGGGTGTTGTAGGGCGGACTCGGGTTCTGCTTGGAGATGTCTTCCGTGGAGGCCAGGAGGGCGGCCTTGGTCTCCAGGGCCGTGGCTTTCTTCGCCACGGACCGGAAGAGCGTGGCGGCGCCGCAGACCTGGGGGGAGGCCATGGAGGTTCCCGAGGCGCGGTAATAGCTCCCCTCGTTGTTCCGCCTGGGCATGACCGTCCCGACGCCGCAGGCGCACAGGTCGGGATAGAAACGCCGGGAGTCCCCGTAGAGGGGTCCGCGGGAGGAGAAGCTCGCCATCTTCTTGATTGTCGGATTGACCGCTCCCACGGCCAGGCCGTTTACGACGGATTGGCTGCTCCTCGTGGAGCTGGACCTGTTGCCGGCGGCCACCACGGGGAGGATGTCCGCGTTCAGGGCCGCCGAGTCCAGGGCCCGCTGGGTGGACTCCAAGGGGTTGGGGCTTCCCGTGTAGGAGTTGTTGGCCGCCACGATGCCGTATTTGACCTTGTCGGCGGCGATCTTCTGCCAGGCCGTGGTCATCACCGTGGAGGTGGAGCTTCCGTTGGAGGAATTGGCGATGGAGTAACCCACGATCCCGGCCATTGGGGCGTGGCCGCGGTCGCTGAAACTTGCCTTGTTCCACTTCTCGCCCGCGGCGATGCCCGCCACGCCCGTGCCGTGGCCGTGGACGTCGTCGGGGTTCGCAGCGCCGACCTTGATGTTCGCCAGGAGCCGGGAGCCGCCGATGCCGCCGCCGGTCTTGTTGTTGATGTCGCCGTTTACGTAGTAGGTGGCGTGAGGCCTCCCCGTTCCGCCCATGTTGGAGTCCTGGCCCGTGTCCATGATGGCCACGGAAACGCCCTTGGCCATGTAGCCTTGGGCCTGCAGGGGGTCCACCACGTGGTTGCGGGTGTTGGTGGAGGTGAGGATCGGCGCCAGGGGCTTCCGGATCCGGTCGGGCTCCACGAAGGCGACCCTGGGGTTGCGGCGGACCTGGTCGAGCTTGTCGAAGGGGATGTCCACGGCGCACCCGTTGATGATCCACCACTGGACGACCACCTTGCCGCCCAGTTTCTCGATGAACCGGGCGAAATCGGCCTGGTCGGCCTTCACCTCGTCCTCCAGGTCCTTCACGATCCGGGCGACCTCGGCGGCGGAGGCTCCGCTGTAGACGGCGGACCGGAAGTCAGAGAGATCGAAGGAGCGTTGCTTGAAAAGAACGATCCATCTCTCCGTGCCGGGAAGGGAGCCGGGAAGGCCGTGCTCCACCGAGACGTCCAGGATGGGGGCCTCCGCCGGGGCGGAGGGTTTTTCCTGGGCCCCCAGCAAGGGAAGGAGTGCGAACAGGGCGAGAAGAATTTTTCGCATGGTTTGCCTCACAGGTAGGGTGAAAAAAGAGAGGAAAAACAAAGGTGTCGTTTCAAGTATGGGGTGCAGAGGCACAGGTCTCCATGAAAGCCGGCCGGAAAGGGGGAAAAACCCGGCAAAGGCCCGGATTCGGTGTCTCGATTCGGGGCAGAGAGGGGGTCAAGATGCGGAGGCCGCCCTCTCCCGGAACCAACTGAAAAGGTGAAGGGCGTCATGGGGGCCGGGTCCGGCTTCCGGGTGGAACTGGACGCTCCAGATGGGAAGGCTCTTGTGGCGCATCCCCTCCACGGTCTGGTCGTTGAGGTTGATCTGGGTGACTTCCAGGTCGGGAGCCCCCGAGAGGTCCACGGCGAAGGAATGGTTCTGGGCGGTGATCCAGACCTTTCCCGTCGCCAGGTCCTGGACGGGCTGGTTCCCCCCGTGGTGGCCGAATTTCATCTTGTAGGTCCGCCCCCCCAGGGCGAGGGCCAGGACCTGGTGGCCGAGACAAATCCCAAGGATGGGAATCTTTCCCGCGAAGGCCCGGGCCGCCTCGGCGGCCTTTGCCAAGGGCTCCGGGTCTCCCGGGCCGTTGGAGAGGAAGAGGGCCTGGGGGGCCAGGTTACGGATCTCCTCCAGGGGGGTGCCGTAGGGAACGCGGTAGACATCGAAGCCCACTTGCACGAGGGAGCGGAGGATGGAGCGCTTGACCCCGCAATCCAAGAGAGCCAGGCGCAGGGGTTTGCCCGGGATGGGCGGGGAAAGATCGGGGGAGAAGGGAGAGACGAACCCCCGGGTCCAGCGCTCGATCCCTTCTTCCACTACCTCCCGGACCAGGTCCCTCCCCTCCAGGGGGGGCGCCTCGGCCACCCTTTCCCGCAGGGTTTCCAGGGGGGTGTCCACCTGGGTGGTAAGGAGGGCCTTCAAGGCGCCCTGGGCCCGGATCTTCACGGTCAGCGCCCGGGTATCCACCTCCTCCACGGCGACTACGCCTTTTTCGCGCAGGTAATCGGGAAGGGATGCCAGGGACCGGAAATTGCTCGCCCTGCGGGAGGCGCTCCGGGCGATGAAGCCCGCCAGCCAGGGCCGGACGGATTCCTCGTCCTCGTCGTTGACCCCGTAGTTCCCGATCTCCACAGCCGTCATCAGGACCACCTGCCCCCTGTAGGATGGGTCGGTGAGGATTTCCTGGTAACCGGTGTGGGATGTATTGAAGACCACTTCCCCGATGCTTTCCCCCGGGGCGCCGAAGGACCGGCCCCGGAGCACCGTTCCGTCCTCCAGGACCACCAGGGCGGGGGGCCTCTCTTGGCTGGGGCTCATAGGGCCTCGTTCCTGTTGATGAGAGCGGCCATGAAGCCTGCTCCGAATCCATTGTCGATGTTCACCACGGCCACCCCGGCGGCGCAGGTGTTGAGCATGGCCAGAAGGGCGCTGAGCCCGCCGAAGGATGCGCCGTATCCCACGCTGGTGGGAACGGCCAGGACGGGACGCTCCACCAGTCCCGCCACAACCGAGGGAAGGGCTCCTTCCATCCCGGCGGCCACCACAAGGGCCCGGGCCCGGCGGAGGTCTTCCATGTGCCCCAGGAGGCGGTGAATGCCCGCCACCCCCACGTCGTAGAAGGTCCGCACCCGGGCATCCATCATCTCCGCCGTAATCCTGGCCTCCTCCGCTACGGGAAGGTCGGCCGTGCCCGCCGCCAGGACCGCCACCAGGCCTTCCCCCTGCCCGGGGGAACCGGGGCTTCGGGCCGTGACGCACCGGGCCCTCTCGTGCCAGGCCGCCTGGGGCACCCGGGCGGAGAGAAGCCGGAAGACCTCTTCCGACGCTCTCGTGAGCAGGACCTTGCCCGATTTCTTGTAGATCCTTTCCCCGATGGCCGCCGCTTCCTCCGGTCTCTTTCCCTGGCAGAAGACCACCTCTGGAAACCCGCACCTGAGTCCCCGGCCGTGGTCCAGGCGGGCGAAGCCCAGGTCCTCCACGGAGAGATCCCGCAAGCGGCGGGCCGCCTCTCCGGGGGAGACCTTCCCGTCCCGCACCTTCTGGAGCAGATCTTCCAAGCCCGGCATGTCCATGGGCCGGGATGTTAGCCCCAATGACGGTTACGAAAAAAGTCCCGCACTCTCGAAAATCCTAAAAAGTCGTGACCTTCCCCCAGCCGGCAAGGTGGTGAAGCCCCCGCCGGAACGAGGCCGGATCGGAGATCCGGACTCGTTCCGGCGGGGGGCCAGTTCCGAAGCGGTCACCGAACGACGAACTGGACAAGACGTTTGTCGCTTCTGTCAGTTAACTTCCCAGGCTACTTTTTTGGTGTCGGCGACCCGTAGATCTCCAGGAGCATCTCCATCCGGGCGGCCAGGTTTTCCATGCCCAGGCGGCGGGCCTTGTCCCGGGCCTCCCTGGCCCGCCTCAGGAGAGGGCCTTTTTTCCAGAGGGAAGGCCAGGCCCGGGCCTCCCAGAGACGTCCGCCCCATTTTTCCAGGTCTGAAGGATCCAGGCCGGCCGGGGCGTGCAAGGAGAGGGAGGGAGTGGGAATGCCCTTGGCCGGCCCTTTCGAAGGGGAGACCCAGTGTACGAGAAGGACAAGGATGGCGCCGGCCAGGAAGGCATGGAAGGGGAGAGGAATGCGCCGGGGAAGGGGCTGTCCGGTTCCGGACGCCCGGCTCCGCCCCGGCCGGTCGGGGAA
>JALUZX010000466.1 GCA_027011425.1 Planctomycetota bacterium | reverse complement strand
CGGATCCTTCTCGACACGGGGAGCGAGGCCGTCCGGCGCCGGTGGCGGGAGGCGGGGGAGCGGCGCCTGGAAGAGGTGGGAACCCTCTTCAAGAGGGCGGGCGCCGACCGGATGGTGGTCCGCCTGGACGAACCTCCCACCACGCCCCTTCTCCGGCTCTTCAAGGAAAGGGAAAGGAGGCGGGCGGTGTGAGGAGGCCGGCCCGGGCGTTTCTGGTTCTTTCGGTCTTTCTTCCCGGGTGCGGCGGGAAGGCCGTTCCCGGGCCCCCTCCTTCCGGGCCCCTGGGGATCGCGCTCCGCCTGGAGCCCTCCCGGGTGGAACTGGGAAAGCCCTCTCTTCTCACCATGGTCCTGCGGCGGGACCCCGGGGTGAAGGCGGAAACCCCGTCCCTGGAAGCTGTCTTCAGTAAACCTGGAAAGGTGAAGGTCCTTGAAAAAGGACGGAGGACGTTCAAGCTTCCCGGCGGGGCGGAGGTTGAAGAAAGGACCTACCGCCTCTTTCCCTTCCAGGCGGGGCGCCTTTCTCTCCCGGTTCTTTCTGTGAAAGGAAGGTTCCATGGAAAGGAGATCACCGCCTCGGCGGGGCCCCTGGAACTGCGGGTGAAGTCGGTCCTCCCGCCCCGGGACAAGGGCGTGGAGGAGCCGGGGAAGAGCCTGGAGGTTCCTTCTCCCTTTCCCTGGGCCTGGGTCGCGGGGGCCGCCTTGGCGCTTCTCCTGGTCCTCTTCCTTGCCCGGAGGCTCGTGAGAAGCAAGGGAAAGACCGGCGTGGAGCTTCCTCCGCCCCTTCCTCCCCACGTGGAGGCCCTCCGGGCCCTGGCCGGGATCCGGAAACTTCCCAGGAATACGCCTGAGCAGGTGGAACGGGTCGTCGTGGAGGCCTCGGACGTGGTGCGCCGCTACATCGAGAAGCGCTTCGGAATCAGGGCGCCGGAGCGGACCACCGAGGAGTTTCTCGCCGAGGCCGGGGCCTCGGGACGTTTCGGGCCCGAGGAGAGGGGGCTTCTGGAATCCTTCCTCTTCGAGTGCGACCGGGCCAAGTTCGCGGGCTGGACCCCGCCCCCGGCAAAGCAGGAGGCCCTGCTGGACGCGGCCCAGGCCTTCGTGGAGAGGACGGCGCCGGGGGCGCGGGAGGAAGAGGGATGACGGCCTACCTGAATCTCTGGGGGGACCTGGCCCTTGCCGACCCGGTCTTCCTGGTCCTCCTGTTGCTCTTGCCTCTTCTGTGGGCCTGGAGGCGGAGCCGGCGGTGCCGCCCGGCCGTTCCCTGGGGGGGGATCCGGGAACGGGGGCGGATCCCGGCGGGGCCCCGGGCCAGGTTGTCCCGGCTTCCGGAATTCCTGGAGCTTCTGGGCCTGGGGTTCCTGGTGGTCGCCCTGGCCAGGCCCCAGAAGATCCGGGAGAGGGTGGACATCGAGTCCCGGGGGGTGGACATCGTGCTCTGCCTGGACGTCTCCTCATCCATGAGTTTGCCTCTCGACGATCCGGGGGCGCGCAATCCCGCGAGCCGGCTGGACGCCATCAAGAAAGTGGCGGTCCGCTTCGTCCGCGGGAGGAAGGGGGACCGGGTGGGGGTGGTGACCTTCGCGCGCTTTCCCAGGGTCCTCTGCCCGCCCACGATGGACCTGAACGCGGTGGAGGGTTTTCTCAAGACCATCCAGGTCGTCCAGGTCCGCGAGGAGGACGGGACGGCCATCGGGGCGGGTCTGGCCAAGGCCGTGGCCCTCCTGGCCAAGTCCAATGCCCGCTCCAGGGTGGTGGTCCTTCTCACCGACGGCCAGGAGAACATCCACCGGATCGAACCGCGGGACGCGGCGCTTGCGGCCAAGCAGTTCAAGATCCGGGTCCACACCGTGGCGGCCGGCAGGTATACCTACGTCCAGGGCCCTTTCGGCAGGGTCTTCAAGCAGGAGATTCCCCTGGACACCCGCGACCTGGAGGAGATCGCCCGGACCACGGGAGGGCGCTTTTTCCGGGCCAGGGACAGGAAGGCCCTGGAGAAGGTCTGGTCCGACATTGACAGGATGGAGAAGACCGTGCTCAAGGGCAGGCGCTGGGTGGACGCCAAGGACGTCGGTTCCCCCCTGCTGGTCTTGGGGGTCTGCCTGGTCTTCCTGGGACTCCTGTCGGGGCTCTTCTACCCGGGAGGTCTGCCGTGAGGTTTCTCTGGATCGAATACGGGTGGATCCTCCTGGTCCCCCTCGCGGCGGCGTGGGCTCTTTGGGCGGGCCGGGCGGCGAAGAGGAAGAAGATGGCCGCCTTCGCCCACCCGGCCAGGCATCCCCTTCTTCTCGGGAGGGTCCGGGGAGGGCTGAGG
>JALUZX010000465.1 GCA_027011425.1 Planctomycetota bacterium | reverse complement strand
CACCCACCACGGCGGGAATCCCGAGGGACCGGGCGAGAATGGCCCCGTGGGAGTATTTGCCGCCCCTCTCGGTGACGATGGCGGCGCAGTGCTCCCTGTCCAGGTCGCCGGCGCGGCTGGGAAGGAAATCCAGGGCGGCGTGGACGAAACGCTCCTGGAGGCGGACCCGCCCGCGCTTGCGCTTGAGAAGAACCATGAAGACCCGGTTTCCAACATCCCGTATATCAGCCGCCCTCTCCCGGAAAGCCGGATCCAGGACCTCGTCGAACGCCTTCTCGTATTTGGCGATCACCTTCTGGAGGGCCTGTTCCACGTTGATCTTCTCGGTGAAGATCAGCTCCCGGACGTCGTTGATGAAGACCGGGTCCTTGAGGATGGAGATCTGGGCGTCGAAAATGGCCGTGTCCTGGCGGCTCAGGGTCTGGGCCACCTGGCGGCGGAGAATGCGCAGGTCCTTTTCGGCCTGCTTGAGGGCGCTCCGGAAGCGGCGCACCTCCCCCTCCACCTCCTCGGAGGAGATCTTCCTGGTGGGGATGAACCGGGGGGAGTCGTCGAAATAGACGATCTTGCCGACACCGATCCCCGGGGCGGCCCCGACGCCTTTCACTGTGACGGCCATGAGGGGCATCTTGCCCCTCCGGGGGGCTCGAGGCAACGCTCCCCCTCTTTGGCGAAGATCCCAGGCCATCCTGCCGATAAAGGAAAAGGGCCCCCGGTGAAGAGAGGGCCCGTCTCCAGACGAGGTGCAGCATGAGATCGAGAAGACCGAGGAAACGGACCAGAGTTCCGCAGGAAGAGCCCCAAGAGATCCTGGCCCCTGAGTCCCAAGAGTTCCAGGCACCCGAAGAGGAAGCCTACGAGGATATTCCGGCCCCGGAGGAGACCGCGGCCTACTCGCCCCCTCCGGCATCCCCCAAGGGAAACGCCTGGGTCCTCCTGGTTCCGGGCATCCTGCTCCTGGGAGGAGGGATCCTGCTCAGCGCCGCTGGACCCAGCCTGGCCGGGCTTCCTCCAGCCCTGGCCGGGGCGGGCCCCTTCGCGGCCCTTGCGGGGCTTTTCTTCCTCGCCCTGGCTCCCTTGTTCTCCCGCATCCACAAGGCCCTCCACCGCCTGGCCGACCTGGAGGAAGCTACAGAATTCCTTAAAGAACAGGACAAGGCCATCCGCACCAGCCTGGCCGACCTCAACAGCATCGACGTGGCCGCCAAGCTGGCCCAGGTTGCCTCGGGGATGGCGCCCAGCGAGATCAAGGAAGCCCTGACCCGGGCGGACGAGAAGATCTCCAATCTCACCAAGGCCACCCGGATGTTCTCCCAACCCCTGGAGGAACTCTCCAAAGCCGTGGCCGACGTGAGCGAGCGCCTCGAGAAGGCCGAAGGCTCCTTGCGGGAGGTCCTGGGCACGAGCCAGACCTCCGCCGCCCGCTTGGAGGAATTTGCCGCCACCCTGCCCACCCGGACAGCGGCGGAGGCCGGAGGGGTTTTCGCCTCCCGAATCGAGGAGACCCTGGGCGAGGCCCTCCAGGCCGCCGGCCGGGAGTGGGGTGAAAAGATCAGCGCCCTGGGCGAGGACCTCCAGGCTGCCGGCCGGGAGTGGGGTGAAAAGATCGGCGCCCTGGGCGAGGACCTGGGAAAACTGAAGGAGAACCTGGAGGCCTTCAAAGGCCGCGTGGAAGAAGACCTCCTGGAGCTTCACGAGGTCGTGAGCGAAGCATCCAAAGGCGGCGCCGGAGAGCTGGAACAATCTCTTACCTCCGTGGAGGCCCGGATCTCCCAGGCCCTGGAAGAGAAGACCTCTCACGTCCAGGCCAAGGTGGAAGAACTCCGGACCGAGCTGGAAGGAGTCCGGAGCAAGCTGGAAGAGCTGGGAAGCGCCCCCGGGACCCAGGGACCGGGCGAAGATCCGGCGGTCTCCCAGGTGCTCCAGATCCTCCAGGGCTTGGAGCGGAAGGTGCAGGACCTGACCTCAGGCCTTCCCGCCGGGACCCAGGCCCCCGCGCCCCAGCCGGTCCACGCAGGGACAGCCCCTTCCTCCATGGGCGAGGCCTCCGCTCCGCCCCCTCCGCCGCCGGCCCCGCCGAAGAAATCCAGCCCTGGAGGCGGTTCGGTCCTGAGCGCCATCCAGAAACTCAAGGCCATGCGCGGAAACGGGTAAAATTCCGCGGTAAGGAATTTTCTCAGCTCCTCCGCCAGGAGCGGATCCTCTCCTTCACCACGGAGACCACTTCCGAGGCGGGGATCCGCTCCTGCTCCATGGAGTCCCGGTCCCGGATGGTGACCGTCCCGTCTTCCAGGGTGGTCCCGTCCACGGTGATG
>JALUZX010000464.1 GCA_027011425.1 Planctomycetota bacterium | reverse complement strand
GGACACTTGAGGGCGAACTCGTGGAAGAAGGGGGCCTGGAAGGCGAGGGAGAAACCAGGAAGCGATGTGAGCCTCTCCGCCGCGGCGTGGGCCTTCTCCAGGCAGGCCCGGGCGGTCTCCACCAGGCCCTCCTTGCCCAGGGCGGCCAGGTGGATGGCGGCCCTCAGCGCCATGAGCGCGTGGTTGGTGCAGATGTTGCTCGTGGCCTTCTCCCGGCGGATGTGTTGTTCCCTGGGCTGGAAGGTGAGCACGAAGGCCCTCCTTCCATTACGGTCCACCGTCTTCCCAACGATCCGGCCCGGCATGCGGCGCACGTATTCCTCCCTGGCGGCGAAGAACCCGAAGGAGGGGCCGCCGAACCAGGGCGGAGTCCCGAGCCCGGCACCGTCGCCGCAGGCGATGTCGGCGCCGCACTCCCCGGGAGAGGCCAAAAGCCCCAGGGGAACCAGGCGGGTGTGGACGGCGGTGAGCGCCCCGAAGCGGCGGGCCGTCTCCACCGCCGAGGGGAGATCCTCCACCACGCCCAGGAAGTTGGGATAGCCGAGAATCACCCCGAAAGTCTCCTGGTCCACCGCGCCCTCCAGGCGCGTCCTGCCGTCTTCCCCAAGCGGCGCCGTCACGATCTCCACGTCCAGGTTCGCCAGGTAGGTCCGGGTCGTGCGGGCGGCGAAGGGATCCAGACCCTCCGAGAGGACCAGCTTCTTCCGCTTCCCCCGGGCCAGGTTTCGCATCATGCAGGCCGCCTCGGCAGTGGCCGAGGCGCCGTCGTACATGGACGCGTTGCTCACGCCCAACCCGGTGAGTTCCGAGATCATGGTCTGGTACTCGAAGGCCGCCTGGAGGGATCCCTGGCTTGCCTCGGGCTGGTAGGGTGTGTAGGCCGTTACGAACTCCGAGCGGGAGGCCAGGGAGTCCACGATGGAGGGGATTCTGTGCAGGTAGGTCCCTCCTCCCAGGAAGAAAGGGCCCACCCGGGCGGGGCGGTTCCGGCCGGCCAGGGCCTCCATCCTTTTCTTGACCTCCCATTCGGGCGCTCCCGGCGGAAGGGCCGGGTCCTCCTGGAGGCGGATTTCCGGGGGGATGTCCCGGAAGAGGTCCTCCAGGCTTGAAAGGCCGGCCGCTTCCAGCATGGCCTTCTCTTCCTCTGGGGTATGGGGAACGAAAGGCATCTCGCCTCCTCGTTGGTTCTAGTGTTCTTCCTCTTCTTTGCAGAACTTCTCGTAGGCCGCCGCGTCCATGAGTTCCTCCAGCTCCGAGGGATCGGAGGCCTTGATCTTCACCAGCCACCCCTGGCCATAGGGATCCTTCTTGAGGGTGTCCAGGTCGTCCACGAGTTCCTCGTGGACCTCCAGGACTTCCCCGTTCACCGGGGAGTTGATGTCCGAGACGGCCTTGACCGATTCGATCTGGCCGAAGGACTCGCCCTTGATCAGGGGAGCGCCCGGCTCGGGAAGCTCCAGAAAGACCAGGTCCTGCAGATGTTCCAGGGCGAAGTCGGTGAGCCCCACGGTGACGATGTCCCCTTCCAGGCGGGCCCATTCGTGGGTCTTGGTGTACTTCAGGTCTTCAGGGGTCATGGAAGCCTCCTTGGTTCCGAGAGTTCGAGGGTTTCCTATTGCTAACGGGCGGGAAAGTCCGTCCCTTTCTCCCCTTGGGGCCTTTGGACCGGGGGAGGAGGAAGGTTCCTAGGATCTCTTCCCGCCGCCGCCCAGGGAACGAAAATCTCGCCTTTTGGCTTCATTTGCCCCCCCTGAAGGATTCAGGTCCAAGGCCTTCCACGTCGATACCCAATCTACGGGAGCCCCCGGGGAGTCCGGGGGAGTTCTGTGGTTGGGGCGGGCCCCAGGGCGCGCCCCTTGGCGGACGGGAAGGCCCTGCCATGGCCCTGAAGGGTGATCTAGCGAGTGTCGACCTGGCCCAAGTGTTCCAGATGCTCGTCCTCAACCAGAAGACGGGCATTCTGAGCATCTTTTCCCACACAGCGTGGAGGGCCCTCTATTTCGAACCCCGCGGCGTAACGCTCCATTTCAACCCCTATACCTTTCCGGACAAGGTGCTGGAGCACCTGGTGCGCACGGGGAGGGTTTCGGAGGACATGGTCGCCAAGGCCAAGGATTACGCCAATGCCCACGAATGCCCCTTCCCCATGGCCCTGGAGAAGGTGGGAAATCTGGCTCAGGGGGAGTACCTCAAGGTCTTTTCCCAGAAGATGGAAGAGGAGATCTACGACCTCTTCTTCTGGAAGGAGGCCCGGTTCGAGTTCTTCGAGGGGGCCACGGAACTGCCCGGCAAGGAAGGGGTGATCGACGAGTCCTTCTTCTTCAACCCCGACTCCTTGATCATGGAAGCGGCCCGCCGGATGGACGAGTGGTCCGTGATCCAGACCAGGATCAGCGGGGAGGACGAAATCCTCACGCCGGCGGTGGATCTCTCCCAGGTCAACCTGATGGACCTGGACGACATGACCCTCTCCGTCTTCGACCTGGTGGACGGGAAACGAACGGTCAAGCGGATCGTGGAGATCACCGGGTTCTCCCCCTTCCATGTCTTCAAGACGCTGGCCACCCTCATCGACCAGGGGCTCGTGCAGGTCCTCGGTCCAGAAGCGATGGTGGAGAACGCCAACGAGTGTATCGCCGAGGGAAGGATCCAGGACGGAATCAACCTGCTGGAAAGGGCTGCCTCCATGGGCGTGGGGGGGGCGGAGATCCATCTCTCCACGGCCCAGGCCTACGAGTCCATCCAGGAGCTGGAGAGAGCCTCGGCCCATTACAAGTTCTACGCCGAGGACATGATCGCCCTGGGGAAAGAGGGAGAGGCCCTCAAGACCCTCAAGAAACTGGTGACCCTGATCCCCACCGATCTCGAGGCCAGGGAGAAGCTGGTCTTTCTCTCCCTTTCCTCGGGGGAGGAAGGCAAGAAGCTGGACCTGGACCCCATCGCCGAGGGCCGGACTCTCATCGAAATCTACGTGGAGATGGAGGAGTTCGAGCGGGCCCGGTCGGTGGTGGAGAACCTGCTGGAGGTGAGCCCCGGGGACCTGGAGTTGATCAAGGCCCTGGTGACGATCCACTCCAAGGCGGGAGACACCCGCAGAGTCCTGGAACTCTACGAGGTTCTCGCGGAGGAACTGATCCGCCGCAAGGACCTGATGGGCGCCATCAAGTATCTCCAGAAGATCCTGCTCATCGACAAGGACCGCAAGGACGTCTCCGAGAGGGTCCGCCAGCTCTACCAGCAGGAGGAGCGGGCTCGATCCAGGAAGAGGGGGATCACGGCCCTGATCGCGGTGGTGCTCCTCCTGGGGGCCCTGGGGGCATTGTATACGTGGTACGAGATGAACGCCCGGGCCGCCTACGCGGATATCGACCCGGCGCCCTACCTGGAGCGGAAGGATTTCGCGGGCGCGGCGGGTCTCTACGAGAATTTCCTCAACAAGTATCCTCTCTCTCTCATGCGCTCCACGGTCAAGCAGGACCTGGAGAACATCCACGAGAAGGAAGAGGCGTGGAAGAGGCAGGAGGCCGCCAGGAAAGCCGCCCTGGAGGCGGCCCTCGCCAGGAAACGGGCCGCCTACAAGAAACTCTTCAGGCGCTACGAGGAACTGGGCCGGGACAAGCGGGACCTTGTGGGGGCCCTGGCCGCCCTGGAGGAATCGGCCCGGCTGGTGAAAGAGGCGGGGCAGCCCCAGGACTTCGCCTGGGCTGAGTCGGTTGGCTTGAACTCCGGTCTCAGGGATCTCCGCGCTTACCTGAAAGGGGCGGAGATGGCCAAAAAGAAGATGGATACTTTCCTGCGGAAGGGGGAATACCATCTTGCCTGGCTCCAGGGAAGGACCATCCTGGAGAAATACTCCTTCAGCCCTTTGGCCCAATCCCTGGAGATCCCCGTGCGGATCCTCTCCAGGCCCTCCGGCGCGGAGGTCTGGGCCGGGGGCAAGCCTTTGAAGGACTCGGGCGGGAAGCCGCTCGAGACACCCTGCACCCTGGGCATTCCCGCGCGGAACAAGGTGGCGGTGGAACTCAGGAAGAAGGGCTTCCGGCCCTTGAAGAAGACCATCGACCCGGCCATGGGGTCTCCCCTCAAGTTCTCCCTGGCCCTGGAGCCGGAGAGGGAGGTAAGGCTCTCCTCTCCTCCGGCCCTGGCCGCCGCCGGGGAAGGCGGTTTCCTGGTCGCCGGCCTTGCGGGGGGGCGCCTGGCCGGACTGGACCGGGCGGGAAAGCAGGCCTGGGTCCTGGAACTTCCGGGGCTTTCCGAGGTCACCGGCGGTCCCACCGTCCGGGGGGGGAAGGTGTATTTCGGAACGAGCGGCAAGATGGCCCGGTGCGTAGACCTGTTTACGGGGAAGAATGTCTGGAGGACTCCCGTGGCAGGAGTCACCAAGGTTCCGCCCCTCGTTACGCCGGAGGGGGTGATTTTCGCCACCACGAAGGGACGGGTCTACCTTCTCGACCCGGAGAATGGGAAGCCTGTGTGGAGCGTCGCTGTGGGGGGCGGAGTCCGGGCGCAGCCCATTCTATACGGTTCAAGAGTTCTTGTGCCGTTGGATACGGGGGTGGTCGCGGCCCTGGACCTGACCTCGGGGGCCAGGCGCGAAGTCTACTCGGCCGGGGGATCCATACGCTCCAGGCCTCTCGCCCAGGGGGACTACCTGCTGGTGGCCGCCATGGACGGGAAGGTCCATTGTTTCCACTTGGAGGGAGGGGACAAGGTTTGGGTCTTCGACCAGAGGGTTTCCCTGAGAAAGTCGACCTTGATGAGCGAGGGGGGAAACACCGTGGTGGTGGGCCGGGAGGACGGTCTCCTTTTCCGGTTGAACCTTGTTTCCGGTGAAGTGACCCGGGAGTTCGACCTGAAGAAGAGGATTTCCGCCGGTCCCGTCCTCAGCGGGGGACGTCTCTACGTGTGCACGGGAGAGAAGAAAAAGGGAGACTCTCTGCTCTGTCTCGATCCGGACACCCTTGTGCCCCTCTGGGAATATCCCTTCCCGGGCAGGGTGGTCCCGCCCCTGGAGGTGGAATCGGGAAAGATGCTCGTTACGTGCATGAACAGAAAAGTCTACGTGTTCCCCTAGATACTGGAGGAAATGGGAGGATTTTCCGGGGAGGCCGTTTCAACTGAGAGGTTCTTCCTGCCGATAAGTAGGTGGCCGGGATTGGAGGGAAGAGGATCGTGAACATCCTTCAGCGTTTCAAGATATCGAGGGAGCTGGCCCGTCTCGAGAAGAAGGCCAGGGAAGCTCCCTCTCCCTCCACGTACGTGGACATGGCCCAGGTCTACATCAACCTGGGAATGGTGGACCAGACCCTGCGTGTGGCCGAGGAGGGGCTCGCTCTCTTCCCGAACTCGGAAGAGCTGAAACGGGTCCTGAAATTCGGAAAGAAGTCCAAGCTCAACCACCGCATCCGGGACCTGCGGAGCCGGATCAACAAGTCCCCCGCCCCGATCCTTTACAGGGAACTGGCTTCGATCTACATGGAGCTGGGGGATTTCGGTTCCGTCCAGGGAACCTGCGAGGAATGCCTGCGCAGGTTCCCCGAGGACGACGGCACCTGGCTGGTCCTGGCCCGGGCGAGGCTCAAGAACTTTTACCGGGACCTGACCGCCCAGGACGGCCTGGAGGCGGTGCGGTGCCTCAAGAAGGCCCTGGCCTTGAATCCCGCGTCGGGGGCGGCTTTGCGGCTCCTTTCCGAGGTCTTCTACAGGGTGGGGGCCATCGGACAGGCCCAGGAATACCTGGAGAAACTCCGGGGGATGTTCCCGGGGGAGAAGGAGGTGGAGGCCCTCTGGCAGGAAGTCTCCACCAAGACCTCCCGGGAGGACGACCTGGAGGTCCTCTTCCGGGCCGTGGAGGAGAAGGGCGCCCTGGCCTACGGCCCTCCCGGCAGCGGGCACAAGGCCTATTCCCTCGCGCCGGAACAGGCCCTGATGGGGATCAAGAAATCCCTGGCCCAGATCGCCTCGCTGGAGGGGGTCCAGAAAGCGGCCTATATCAAGGGCTCCAAGGCCCTGGTCCGGGGGGAGATCCGGGACGCACGGGACCCCTTTCTTAGGGCGGCCCGCGTAATCTCCCGCTCCGCCCAGAGGGCCTCCCGCCGGATGGATATCGGGAATTTCAACAAGGGGATCGTGGAAGGGCCTTTCGGCCACTTCCTGATCTGCTGCCTGGGGGACGTCACATCTTCGGTCCTTGTGGACAAGGGGTCACGGGTGGACCGGGTCCTCTCGCTGATGCAGGACATGGTGGCCAGTTCCCTGTATGTGGCAAACAGTGAAGGGGGGCGGTGAGGGATGGAGAAGATCCTTTCCGAACTCAATTCGGCCGTCGGGGTCAAGGGAAGCGCCGTAGTGACCAGGGACGGAATCCTGGTCAGGTCCGCCCTGGACCCGAGTCTCAAGGAAGAGGTCGTCTCCGCCCTCTCCTCCTTTCTCATCGCCACCACGAGCCGGGCCTTGAAGGAGTGCGGAATCGAATCCTTCCAGAGGTTCATCATCACATCGACCCACGGGAAGGTGATCCTGGTGAACCTGGAAGACGCCTACCTGGTCGTGGTAGCGGACCAGTTTATCAACATCGACCTGACGTTGGTCGAGATCATGAGCGTGGCACGGAAACTCAAGAAGATCATCAAGATCGAGGTATAGGCTCAAATGTCCTGATCGGGGTCTGGACAGGAGAATCGGGAAGATGGTTCAAATCAATTTCGCCCTCAAGGAAGTGAACTGCAAGATCGTCTATTACGGTCCCGGGATGAGTGGCAAGACCACGAATCTCGAGATCGTCCACCAGAAGGCGCCCGAGGAGAACAAGGGGGACCTTACTTCCATCTCCACCGATGGAGACCGGACCCTCTTTTTCGACTTCATGCCGCTGGACCTGGGGAACATCGCCGGGATGCGGACCAAGTTCCAGCTCTATACCGTCC
The DNA here is from genome assembly GCA_027011425.1 of Planctomycetota bacterium. Classification (GTDB taxonomy): domain Bacteria; phylum Planctomycetota; class UBA1135; order UBA1135; family JALUZX01; genus JALUZX01. The sequence goes on along the minus strand of JALUZX010000464.1, from coordinate 1,287 downwards.
CGGGCCAGGTGTATTACAACTCCACCAGGAAACTCGTCCTCCAGGGGGTGGACGGGGTCATCTTCGTGGCCGATTCCGACCCGGAGAAGATGGAGGAGAACCTGGAGTCCTACGCCAACCTGGAGGAAAACCTCAAGGAGTACGGCAAGGACCTGGCGGATCTCCCCCACGTCATCCAGTGGAACAAGAGGGACCTTCCCAACGCCCTCCCCGTGGAGGAGCTGGAGAAGAAGATCAATAAGTTCGGCGTGCCCACTTTCGAAGCCGTGGCCGTCACGGGCGAAGGGGTCTTCCCGACCTTGAAAGTCCTGGCCAGCATGGTCCTGGAAACGATCAACAGGATCGACAAGGGCTCTCCCAAGCCCCGTACCGCCATGGCCCCCAAGGCCGCGGCGCCGGCCGCTTCCCAGGCGGGTGCCGCCGCCTCGAGGAAGGCCGCCCCTCAGCCCAGGACGACCAAGGGTAAGCAGGCGACCGCGGCGGGCGGAAAGGGAAGGACCGCGGCCCGCGCCAAGACCCAGCAGCAGAGGCCCGCCGCAGCCCGCCAGGCCGGCGCCCGCGCCCAGGGGGCCAGAATGCCGGCCGGAACGGCGGCCCGGGGAAGGGCCCGGGCTCCCCAGCAGGCGCCCGCCCGCGCCCCCAGGGGGCAGGAAGCGGTGGCGGCGGCGGGAAAGAGTTCCTCCGGGCTCTTCGTAGCGCTTCTGCTTTTCCTTGTTCTGGCTGCGGCGGGGGCGGGTTACGTCCTCTTCTTCATGAACAACAAGTGACCCGCCTGGAAAAGGAGCGACCCATGAACGCCAATGAAAAACTGCGGGCCGACAGGCTGGTTTTCTACGAGAAAGACATCCAGAAGATCGACAAGATCCTCACCGAGTTCCTCCGGCTGTCGGGGGCCAAGTGCGTCCTCCTGGTCGACAAGGAAGGACACCTGGTGACCCGGAAAGGGGAACTCCGGGACATCAACATGGATACCATCTCCGCTCTCGTGGCAGGCTCCTTTGCGGCCACCAAGGAGATGGCCCGCCTGCTGGGGGAAGAGGAGTTCAGCGCCCTCTTCCACCAGGGTTCAAAGGACAACATCCAGCTCACCCTGGTAGGGGACAGGACCTTGCTCACGATCCTCTTCGACGACAAGACGACCGTGGGGATGGTGCGGCTCTACGCCACGGAAACGGCCAAGAAGCTGGTGGAGACCTTCTCCAAGGCCGAGACCGAGGGTGGTGGAGACCTGGGGATGGACGAGCAATACCAGGACCGGGCCAAAAACAAGCTGGACTCCATCTTCGG
>JALUZX010000463.1 GCA_027011425.1 Planctomycetota bacterium | reverse complement strand
CTCCAGGTTCCCCCTGAGGGCCATCCCGAAGGCGGAAAGGGGGATTCCCAGGTCCCCCAGAAGGGCCCGGTCCGGAAAGACCCGGATCTCCGGGCGTCCCACCCGGACGTTGCTGTCCACGTCGGCAAGCCCGGGAACCCGCTTGGCATACTGGACGGCTTTCCTGGTGAGGGCTTCCACTTGGTCCAGGTCGTCGCCGGAGATCTCCATCTCCAGGGGCTTGGTGCTCCCGCCGATGGCGGCGGGCAAGGCCACGGATACTTTGCATCCCTCCAGCCCGGCCAGCTTCTCCCGGATCATGTCCCGGATCTCCTGGATCCGGATCTTTCTCTTGGTCTTGGGCGGAAAGACCAGGGTGATCTCCGAGAGGTAGACTCCCTCCGAAACCTGGCCCAGGATGCCCTCGAACCTCCCAACGGAGATGAACCGCTTCTCCAGGCCCGGCAGGTCCAGGAGCATCCGTTCCACCTGCCGGGTCCGCCGGGCCGTCTCGGCCAGGTTCTGGGAGGAGGAGAATTCGAGCTGGACCATGACCCTGCCCTGGTCCGCCTCGGGGACGAAATCCATGTGGATCCCCCGGGCCTGGGAGAGGGCCCAGACCAGGAGGGCCGCCGACCCCAGGATCACCAGGGGATAGGCCCGCCTCGTCGCTTGGATCGTATACCCATAGAAGGCTTCCACCTTCCCGTAGGCCCGGTCCCAGGCCCTGCCCAGGGGGCCCGTCTTGCCCAGGGACCTCCGGAAGAGGATCGACGAGAGCATGGGGGTCACCGTGAAGGAGACGAAAAGCGAAACGGCCGTCGCCGCGGCCACGGTGATTGCGAAAGGACCGAAATACTTGCCCACGATGGAATGCATCATTCCGATGGGCACGAAGACCACCACGTTGGTTCCCGCCGAGGCCAGGACGGCCAGGGCCACCCCGGCCGTTCCCCTCCGGGCGGATTCCTCCGAGTCCAGCCCCCCGCCCCGGAGCTTGAGGATGGACTCCAGGACCACGATGGAGTTGGCCACCAGGATCCCCACGGAGATCCCGATCCCCAGGAGGGTGGACGTGTTGAAGGTATATCCCAGCCACCCCATGACGGCGAAGGTGACCACCACCGAAAGCGGCATGGTGAGGCCCGCGATGATCGTGGACCGCAGGTCGTGGAGAAACAGGAAGAGGATCCCCGCCGTGAGAAGGACGCCCACGAGAATGTTCACGAAGGCGTCGTTCACCGAGGCCTGGATGAAATCCCCGTCGTCGGTGACCCAAACCAGTCGCGCCCCGGCGGGCAGCTCGCCCTGGATCTCCCGGAAGGCCTTCTTCACCCTTTGGACGACCTTCACCGCGTTGGCCTGGGACTTCTTCACCACCCGAAGCCCGATACAAGGTCTTCCGTCCAGGTAGGCCGAGTGCCGTCTTTCCTTGTGGCCCAGCCGTACCGTAGCGACATCCCCGAGCCTGACCCGCTCCCCGGCCCGGTCTTTCACCACGATCCGTTCCAGGTCCGGGACGGCCCGGGCCTCGTAGTCCACCACGACCGAAAATTCCCGCGGGCCTTCCTCCACGTGTCCCGCCGGAATCTTGGACTGGCCCTGGCGGATGGCCTTCACCACGTCCAGGGTGGTGATCCCTGCGGCGGCGGCCTTCTCCCGGTCCAGGCGGACCACCACCTCCCTCTTGGACCCGCCGAGAAGCTGGACATCCGCCACGCCCAGCAGGACCGTGAACCGGTCCCGGATCCGCCGGTCCGCCAGGTCGTAGAGTTCGTCCAGGGGAAGGTCGCCTGTGAGCGCCATGGTGATCACCGCCTTGGCGTTCACGTCGAACTTGAGGATCTTGGGGTCCTCCGCCGTGGGCGGCAGGTCGGCCCGGACGGTGTCCACCTTCTCCCGCACGTCGAAGGCCGCCACGTCCTGGTCCACGTCGGGGTTGAACTCCAGGAGAATCTGGACCACCGAATCCCTGCACACCGTGGTCATGTGTTTGAGGCCGTTCAGGGAGGTCAGGGCGTCCTCGAGCTTCCGGGCCACCCCCTTCTCGATCTCCTCGGGCGTGGAACCGGGATCCACCGTCACGATGGTGATGAAGGGCACCTCCACCCTGGGGAAGGAATCCACCCCCAGGGTGAAGAACTCCTTCACCCCGAAGAGCAGAAGGGCCAGCACCAGGGCGGTGAGGGCGATGGGTTTGCGGACCGAAGCATCTGCCAGGAACATTGCCTACTCCCCCTTGCCGGCGCTCCGGACCTTCACGGCCCGCCCGTCCGTCAGGAAGGCCTGCCCGCGGACCACCACCCGGTCCCCGGCCTTCAGGGCGTTCCCCAGGACCTCGGTCCTCTCCCCGTCCACGACTCCCGTCTTCACTTCCACGAGCCCGGCTTTGCCCTCCTCGACCCGGAAGACATGGGCTTTGGACTTCAGGATCACCACCGCCCCCGTGGGGACGGTCAGGGCCTTGTGGGGATCCAGGACCACCTCCATGGTGAGCAATTCCCCCGGGGCGGCCCGGGAAAAGCCCTCCGGAAGGTAGAGCCGGACCTCGAAGACCCTGAGTTCGGGACGCACCGTGGGCGATTTCCAGGACAAGGGCCCGCGGAAGATCTCCTCGTCCCCTTCCAGGATCCGGACAAGCGTCTTTCCCGGTTTCACCCTGTGGAAGAGGGAGGCCTCGAGAAAACCCGCCGCTTCCAGGTGTTCCGGGTCCTCCATGGCGAAGACGGGCCTTCCCACGTCCCCCATCTCCCCCTTCTCCATGAACTTCCTCGTCACCACCCCGTCCATGGGGGCCTTGACCGTGCAATCCTGGAGGCGCTTTTGGGCGATCGCCTCCTGGGTCCGGGCCTGGTCCGCCCTGGCCCGGGCCAGGTCCACGGCCGCCCGGGCCTCCCGGAGGCGGGCCGCCGCGGCCTTCCAGGCGACCTGGGCCTTCTCCAGAGCGTCTTTTGTGACGGCCCCCCCTCCCTGGAGAAGCCGGGCGAACCGGTCCCGGTCGAGGCGGGCCTTCTCTTCCGCCGCCGAGGCGGCGTCCAGGGCCGCCCGGGCCTGGTCCAGCCCTTTCAAGGCGACCTTCAAACCCGCCCGGGCGGCTTCCACCGCGTCCCTGGGAATGCGGGAGTCCGTCCGGAAAAGAACGGTCTCCCCCTTCTGGACCCGGTCCCCCGCGTCCACCAGCACCTCCTCCAGGACCCCTGGGACCTTGGGGGAGACCAGGGTCCTCCACCTGGAGCGCAGGGCGCAACGAACCCGGATCCTCCGGGCGACCTGGGCTTCCACGGCCTTGGAAACCGTCACCGGGACGGCCTTCTCTCCATCGCCCTTCCGGGAAAGACCGCCCTTCTTCGGGCCGCAGGAGGCCAGGGCGACAAGAACGAGGCCGAAGGCGAAAAATCGGTTCTGCGTCTTCATTTCTCCGCTCCTCCCGTTCCCGTCCGGCGGGGCCCCTTTTCCCTCTTCTTCTCTTTCATTTCCGGTCCCACGGCAAGGCGCAACATGGCGGCCGCCACGGCCCTCTTCGCCCTCGCCCCGGCAAGGGCCGCCTCCGCCCCGGCCAGGCCGGCCCGGAGAGCCGCCAGGTCTGCCTTCCGCAGCAAGCCTTCCCTGAAGAGCCTCATCCCCTTGTCCGCTTCCTCCCGGGCCAGCTTCAGGGCCTCCTCCGCCCGGGCCTCGGCCTCCCGGGCGTCCTGGAGATCCTTGCAGGCCCGGGCCACCTGGAGGATCACCGTTCCGTAAAGCTCGGTTCTCTCCAGGCGGGCCAACCGCGCCTCCCGGCGGGCCCCTTTCAGCCGGGAGAACTTTCCCAGGCCCTCGAAGAGGTTCACGAAGGCTGAAAGCGTCCCGAAGGCCCAGAACTTGTGGACCTGGGCGGAATCGGTAGTGGCCTGGAGGCCGAAATTCAAAAGGAGCTTGGGAAGAAAATCCGCCACGGCGGCCCGGGCCTTCTCCTTCTTCAAGAGGAGGGCACGATCCGAGGCGAAGAGTTCCGGCCTGTGGAGCAAGGCGTGGAGAACCAGGTCTTCCAGCCGCCCCCGGGGGGCGTCCACATGCAAGGAGGACTGGATCCTGATCTTCCCCGCCGGGGGAAGCCCCAGGGCCTGCTCCAGGTCGCGCCGGGCCTGGAGGATCTCCCTCTTCAGGGACCGGAGGGCGTCCCTGGACCGGTGGAGAGCCAGGGCCGCCGCGTCCGCGTCCTGGGCCAGGGCGAACCCCTCCTTCCGGAGGGCATGAGCGTCGGCGGCCCGCTGGGCGTCGGCCTCCACCCTGGCCTGGAGCGCCGGGAGGGAAGCCTCCAGGGCGGCAAGGGCGCCGTAGCGGGCGGTCACCTCGGCCCGGACCCCTTGGCGGACCGCCTCCTCCAGGTAGCCCTGGATTTCCGCCCCCCTTTCCACCTGGGCGGACAGAAACCAGCGGGAAAGATCCAGGAGGGGGAAGGTTGCCTCGGCGCGGATCACGCGGATCCGCTTGTCCATCACGGGAAACCGGATCTTCCTGCCCATGAGGGGAGTCTCCACCAGGGGCTTGCTGGACCGGTCCATGTGCACCAGGGAGACATCCACCCTGGGAAGAAGAAGGCTCCGGGAGAGCGCCTTGGCCCCGAGGGCGGCGATCTCTTTCCGGAGGGCCGCCTTCCTCAGGGCGAAGCTGTTCTCCATGGCGAGACGGAGGCACTCCTCCAGGGAAAGGGGCGCCTGGGAGCCGGCCTTTTCCTTTCCCGCCCCGTTCAAAAGCTCCATGCACCGGCGGGCCTCCTCCTTCCTCGTCTTGCCCGGATCCGGGGAGGCGCAAGAGGGGAACAACGAAGCCCCCCCCAGGAACAGGGCGAGGATGAACTCCCTTCTCACGGCGCCCTTCCTCCTTTTCCGGGTGAAGCCTCCGCCAGAAGTCCGCCCTCCAGGAGGGCCAGAACCTGGTCCAGGTAGACCCGGTCCGCCTCCCGGGCCGGCGGTTTTCCCAGCATGGAGAGAAACTCTTCCCGGTTCAGGAACCAGAAAAGGGCGAGGGACCAGCACATCATGATGGCGTAGAGCGGTTCGATTCGGGGATTCCAGGGCCCCCGGGCCGCCAGTTCCCCCAGCCGGGGCCGCACCACCTGCAGGGCGTAGTCCCTTCCCATGGAGGGCATAGGCCCGTGGCGCTCCCCCGAGAGGGTGATCCACCCCAGGATCCGCACGAAAGTCGGCCTTTCCCGGAAGAAGCGGAAGAGGTCTTCCATGGCACGCTCCAGGAAGGCCCTGGGATGGTCCTCGGCCCGGTAGAGCGCGTCCTGCCGGGCCTGGATTTCCTTGTGGATCCCCTCCACCACCTGGAGGAAGAGCCCCTCCTTGGAGCCGTAGTGGTGGTAGAGCATCCGGATGTTCACCCCCGCCTTGGAGGCGATCTCCTCCACCCGGGCCCCTTCGAAGCCCTTCTCGGCGAAGACTTCCTCGCCCGCCCGGAGCAACCTCTCCCGGCTTCCTGGGTCGTTCTTGTCCTGGGAAAGCGCCACCTGGGTCCCTCCACATAGGTAAGTAAACACTTACTTATGAACCAGAAAGCAGACTGGCGGCAAAGAATTTCCCAAACCAGCGGGAGAAACCTTTCCTGAGCCACCCCTTCCACATCCACCTTCCCCAGGTTGGCCCTGGGTAGGTGCACTATTTCCCTGGACACCCATTTGTGTGGAGCTATCCCCCCCAAGTTGATGTTTCATCGAGGGGAAAATAGCGGGCCACCGGGATCTGTGTTTGCCTCGGGACCCGGGGAGGGCTGGGTCACGCGCCGGCAGCGGCCTGTTTTTCGGGGGCCGCCTTTTCTTCCTCCTCCAGGTATTCTTTTTGCCAGATGGGATCGGTGATCTGGGCGATCTTCCTGTCGTATTCCTTCATCTTTCTTAAGTATTCCGGGTCACGCAGGGCCCGGGCGGCGTTCTCGTCGGTGGGCCTGCCGCCGTTCTTCTCCAGGATCTTCCGGAAGGCTCCGTGGTGGTCCCGGATCGGGCAACAGGTGATCTGGTTTCCGATCTCCCGCACCGAGGACTTCATGTAGCTGAAGTCCCTCTGCCAGGCCCGCATGTTCTTCAGGAAGGGGGAGTGGAGCGCGTCGTTCAAGGTGCCGCCGGCGGCGAAGACATCCTCGATGTTCACCGTGGTATACGGGATGAAGACGCAGGGCAGGACGTTCCCGTCCCAGTCGATGTAGAAGTATCCCCCCGGCCGGCCTGCGCAGATGCACCCGTCGGTGACGATCCCGTCGTTCCAGAAATCCACCAGAAAATACCCCTCACGGATCCACTCCCTCTGCTTGAGGAAGAGGGCCTTTCTCTGCTCGGGCGTGGGCTGGAAGTCCACCGAGATGTCCCGGCCGATGGGCATGTAGTGGAAGAGCCACATGTAGACCCCGCCCAGCTCGTGGAAGTAGCAGCGCACGAGCCTCTCGTCCAGGAAGCAGCCGGCGTTCTCCCTGGTGATGGTGCCCGAGAACCCGTAGGGAACGCCGGCGGCCTTCAACCTTTCCACGGCAGCCAGCACCCTGTCGAAGACCCCCTTTCCCCTGCGCGCGTCCGTCTCCTCACGGAAACCTTCCACCGAAATCGCCGGAGTGGCGTTCCCGGCCCGCTCCAGCCTCCGGGCCGTCTCCTCGTCGATGAGGGTCCCATTGGTGTACATGAGGAAGTAGCTGTCCGGGTTCGCCTCGAAGAGGTCCAGGATGGTCTTCCCCTCGCTCTTGTAGAGAAGGGGCTCCCCGCCCGAGATCACGAAGAACCGGGCCCCCCAAAGCTCCCTGGCCTGGTCCAGGACCTTCTGGACGATGGAGTAATCCAGGGTGTTGTCCTGCTTCCCCTCGGAGGCGGCGTAACAACCCTTGCACCGCAGGTTGCATCCCTGGTAGGGGCTGATCCTGAGAAAGGTCGGTGGAGCGAAGCCGTATTTCTCGATGTAGCTCTTCCTCCTGGGGGCGTCCCCCATGAGCACGTCCCTCAGGAACACGCGGAGGATCACGTCCTTGACATGGTCCGAGAACCCCCCGCTGTCCAGGGTCCTGGCGATGGACCTGAGCACGGCCCGGACCATGTAATAGGATTCGAGCTTGGCGGCCCTGGGACGGACCTCCGGGTTCCTTTCCACCATGACCTGGAGAAGCTTCTTCTCCGCCCAGGACAGAAGGATCCTCCGGGAGAAGGGAAAGGCCGTGGCCATCCTGGCGGCCTTGAGAAAGGGCCTGGACCAGCCCCTGTATCCCTTGACCCCGCCGTTTCCACCGTTTCCGCGTTTCATGGTTCACCTCCCCCAATTCGACGTAAGGAAACGAATCACCCGGAAGGCCCGCCTGAGGGCGCCCCACTCACGCAGGTTCCTCCACAACCTTCCTGGCCTGGCGTAGAACTTCCTGTATGCCTTGACCAGAAGCCGGTCCAGCTCGGCAGGGTCGATCCTGTCGTGCCGGAAAACCGAGTGGGCCGCGTCGAAGAGGTCCCAGTTCCTGGTAAGGAGTCTCTCTTCGAGAACCTCGTAGAGGGGAGTGCCGGGGTAGGGAGTCAGGATGGAGAACTGCGCCACCGCCGGGTCCAGGGCCAGGGCGTATTCGATGGTGGCTTCCACGTCCTCTCTCGTCTCCCCCGGGCTCCCGAGGATGAAGGAAGCGTGGGCCTCGATTCCCCGCGATTCCAGGGCCCGAACGGCCCGCGTTCCCGTCTCCACGTCTTCCTTCTTGGCGTATTCCACAAGCACCCGGTCGCTCCCGCTCTCCAGGCCCAGGAACACGGTCACGCAGCCCGCGCGCGCCATCAGGTCCACCAGGTCCGGGTGCTTGACCAGGGTGTCCGCCCTGGACATGCACCACCACCGGAAGGGGGCTCCTTTCCGGAGGAGACGTTCGCAGAATTCACGGAGCCGCCCCGTGTCCACCGTCAAGTTGTCGTCGACGAACACGAAGGATTCGAAACCGAACCTCCCCTTGACCGCCTCCATCTCGGCCACCACGCTCTCCACGGACCGGGCCCGCCACCTCTTCTGGGGAAGATTGGGGACCACGCAGAAACTGCACCTGAAGGGACAGCCCCGGGAGGTCACGATGGAAACTGCCGGTTTCCCTGCTACCGTAAGAGTTTCGTAGAGGGAGAAATCCGCCACCTCCCGGGCCGGAAAGGGAAGGGAATCCAGGTCCTCCAGGGGCGGCCGGTCCTGGTTGACCACGATCCCCCCCTCCCTGCCGTCGCGCCACACCAGCCCGGGGATGGCCCCGAGCCCTCCGTTC
>JALUZX010000462.1 GCA_027011425.1 Planctomycetota bacterium | reverse complement strand
GGCTGGAGGCGCTCCAACTTCCCGTCCCCGCCGGGGGTGCCGGGGTCCGGACGCGGGTTTTGGGGTGAGGCACGAAGAGGCTCGCTCCGAAGTGGAACTGGGTTCCCGAGATGGAGGAGAGGGTGGCTGGATTGGCGAAGATCGCCGTGATGGCGCAACATGGCGTGGCGATCCCTACGCCCCCCATGGACCTGGAGTAGGGGCCCACTCCGATGAGCTTGTCCCCGTTGGTGGCGTGGAGGGGGGCCGTGGCCCAAAGAAGGGCCCAGGCCGCGAGGAAGGGGAGGAGAAGTCGTTTCATGCCCGTCTCTTTCGCTGTCGCCGGCGGGGCGGTGGAAAAAAACGGGAAGAGCATAGCGGGGCGGACCGTCAAGTCCACCCCGCTATGGGAGGATCGCCGGGGAATCCCGCCGGAAGGGTCAGAACTTCCAGGTGAGCCCGAAATCCAGGGAGGTCTCGTCCAGCGTGGAGACCAGCTCGATGGCGTCGCCGACGGACCTTTCCTTGATCTTGTTCTGGAAGCCCCGGACGAGGGCGAAGTTGATGGTCAGGTCCTCGCTGATGTCGTAGCCGAAACCGAGAGTCAGGTGGTGTTCCACGATGCCCGGGAATCCCACGATACGGAAATACTCGTATCCGAACTGCCCCATGGTGTTGCCCGCGACTTTCTTGGTCCCCGTGCTGGGATTCCAGCCGTCATGGTCGTGGACGGGGTTGCGGCCGTAGTTGTAACCGCAACGGAGCTTGAGTCCCGGCTTGACCTCGTATTCGATACCGATGGCGAAAACCCACTGGCTGCTCCAATCGAAGTCGTGATAACCCTTGGCGCCGTACCAATCCAGCCACTTGACGTCGGTTTCCACAAGCCACTTGGAGGTGGGAGTGAAGGAGAGACCGAAGCCGAACTCCTGGGGGTTGGCCAGCTTGAGGTCGTCGTACCTGCCGTCGCCGTCGAAGTCGTAGACCCTTTCGTGGTTGACGGTCTGGGGGGTCCTGTATGTGGCGCCGAAGGCGAATTTCCCGAACTTGTAGAGCACGCCCAGGTGCGCGCCGAAAGCATAGCCGTGGGCTTCCCCCGCGCCGAAATCAGCGGAGTTGAAGTCCATGTCCAGGCCCAACCCGAAAGAAAGGTCTCCCATCTTGTAGGCCACGGCCGGGGAGAACTGCATGACCGAAAGGTTGGTGTTGGTCGCCATGGGGTCCTTGTTGCGGTAGTCCACGCCCATGCCCGCCACGCCCACGGCGGCCAGCCCGAAGCTCCAGTTCTTGTCGATGGGAGTGCGGATCACGATGGCCGGAACCGGGAAGGGCGCGTCCTGGCTGTTCCCCGTCCAGTCGCCCACACCGCCGGGGGGAGCGGGGGATTTCACCCGGGCCCTGGGGCTCGGGATGAACAGGCTCGCCCCGAAATCGAACTGGGTTCCCGCGATGGTGGAGAGGGTGGCCGGGTTGGCGAAGGCCGCCGTGATGGCGCAACAAGGTGTGGCGATGCCCACGCCTCCCATGGAGCGGGAGTAGGGACCGACGCCTATGAGCTTGTCCCCGTTGGTGGCCAGGAGGGCGGGTGCTCCCAGGACGGTCAGCCCGACCAGGGCTGAAAGGATGGATTGTTTCTTCATGGGCGACTCCTTTTGGTTAAGCGGATGATTCAGCAGGAAAAAGGTCGAAGGACCGAAAAGAACGACGATGGTCGAGGGAAACGAGCATTCAATGAAGGAAAAGCCCGAAGAAATTCCCCCTCTGGCTCTCAAGTTCGTGGAAAAAAACTTCCACCATTCATTTTTTAGGAAAAATCCGGGGAGGAGGCTTCCTTCCTTGGGACGAAAAGCAAAAAACGAGGCCACTTTAGGGTCCCGGTAGGTTAGGTGGATTTCAGTCACCCAGGACGACCCGGACCCGGAAGGGTTTCATCTCCACCATCTTCCCTTCCAGAACCCGAACATCCGGAACCATGCGGATCCTCCGGATCCAATCCTTCCGGCCCTTCGGTTGGATCCAGATCTTGTATTTTCCCGGTGGGAGGTCCCGGAAGGTGAACCTGCCCCGCCGGTCCGTGCGGGTCTCCACGGCATGGTCCAGCCTGGGCGGGGCTTCCAGGATCCCGGGCAGGAGGGAGCGGCCCGTGAGCTGGACCGCCCGGACCCGGGCACCTTCCAGGGGATGTTTTCCCCACAAAACCACCCCCCGGAATCCCCCGGCGGCGGCCTTCTTTTCCTTCCGAGGGGAGGGGGGAACTTTCTTCCGCGTGACCCCGACCACCTGGGACTGGGGAAAGGCCAGGGTCAGGTTCCCTCCCGCATCCTTCAGGACCCGGCACCTCCAGAC
>JALUZX010000461.1 GCA_027011425.1 Planctomycetota bacterium | reverse complement strand
TTGTGGAAAGAGACCACCTTGGAGGCGTAGGGACTGGGGGTCTGGGCGAAGAGAAGCGGCGCCAGGGACAGGACGGCCGCGGGAAGAAGGAAGGATTTCACAGGACGTTCTCCTTTCGCGAGAGAAACAACCCCGCCCCGGAAACACCAAGGATTCCGGGGACTTCGACGCCCGCGGGGTCGGTCTTCTGGCTCGTGGATCGTCCTACCTCCTCCCCCTTCCCGGCCCCCGGATACCCGGGAAACCAGTGGTCTTGGGAGGGCTCGTCCCCACTCACAGCGGCGCGTCCGCGAGGGATTTTCACCCTCTTCCGGTGGACCCGCGGGGAGAAAGCGCAAAAGAGGCAAAGAACGAACCCGGGATTGTGGGGCCCCCCGGGCGGCCTGTCAACCGTGGAGGCCCGGCCTGCCCGGGAACGCCCGGGATCCATCCGGCCCGACGGTCGTCCCGGGTAAACCTATTCCTCCCGGATCAGGCCGGCCCTCCTGAGGGCCCGGAAGAGGAAGGGCAAAAAGGCCTTGGTGGCCCGCCGGTTGCCCAGCTTGTTGGGATGGCTGTCCTTTGTGGGATACCTGAGCCAACCCTCCTTGGTGGAGAGAATCCCGAAGAAATCGAAGGCCGCCACGTTCTTGTCCTTCGCCGGCCACTCGTTTACGAGCCAGCGGTTGAACTCCCTGGCCAGGGCGGCGCTCTCCGGGTTGGTGTCCTCCTTGCGCAGAGGCGGGGCCGTGACCGCGATGAAGAGCACGTCCGGATGTTTCCGGAAGATCGGCAGCAAGGCGTTGTAGGCCAACTTGTAGTTCGCCACCGTCATGATCCCCAGGGGGTCCCAGTCCGTCTTCCCCTGCTTGTGGAGGGCGCTGTTGGGGAAGCAGGACTTGAACATGACGATCCGGTTTCGCCGGCCCTTCTCCAGGAGCTGGTCCTGCTTCTTCGTCCGGAGGATCCGGTCCATATGCTTGGAGAACTTGGGCACCCAGTGGATCACGTCGGTCTTCTCGCCCACCTTGGATCCATAGGTGGCGTCGTGAACGTGAAAACCCGCCTCCGTAAGCGCCTTGGCCAGCCCCCCGTTCCAGTCGGCCAGCCAGTTGGAACCGCAGGAGTGATGGATGAAGACCAGGTCCAGGCCGGTCTTCACGGGCTTGGGGCTGTATTTCGCCAGGTAGGGAGGAGTGGGGATCCCCTCGGCCCGGGAGGGCTCCAGGTCCACGCCTCCCTTTCCGCAGCCCGGGGCCAGCAGCGCGGCCAGGAAGAAAAAGGGGAGAAAAAGGGGAGAGAATCGGGGGATGGCCTTCTCGCGTCGCGGGATCATGGTCGTCTCCTCGATGGAACAGGGAAGCGAATCGCAAAGATTTACAGGGTGGAATTCTACCCTATTTAGCCTCGGGGAAGAGGAAGGACCGGTCCTTTCCCTTGCCGAACCCCCGGGAACGGCGCTCCCCCACGGGGGTGACCCGGATGGCCCTGAGGTCCACCACGGGACACTCGTGCTCGCAGATTCCGCAGCCGATGCAGAGCTTGGGATCCACCCAGGGCCGGCCGATCTTCTTGCCCCGGGAGTTCACCACCTGGTGGGTGAGGATCGCCTTGGGGCTCACCGGGCAGACCTCCTGGCAGACCAGGCAGGCCGTATCCAGGGCCCAGGGGATGCACCTGGTGGTGTCCACGAAGGCCGTCCCGATGGTGACGGGGGCCTTCACGCCGAGCCAGGGCGCCCGGCCGGCCTTCTGGGCGGGCGTGAGCTTCCGGATGGCGCCCGTGGGGCAGACCTGGCCGCAGGCCACGCACTCCGGGTCGCAATACCCCTTGCGCATGTCCAGGACCGGCGTCCACACACCTTCCGGGCCCGCCTCGGCCCAGGCCGGCTGGAGCACACCCGTGGGACAGACCCGCATGCACTGGCCGCATTTGAGGCACCGCTCCAGGAAGGCGTCCTCCTGGACGGATCCGGGTGGGCGGATGAGCTTGGTCCCGAAAGAAGGCCCCCGGGAGCCGGAGAGCCTGGCCAGGGGCGCCGCCACGAGCCCGGCAAGGGCGCCGAGCACCAGCCCGCGCCGGCCCGGGTCGGGGCCGGCCTTCACCGGATCCTCCCCCCGGGCCGGGCCGAAGGAGAGGCACCCCGTGGGGCAGGGGGAGAGGCAGTTCATGCAGACCATGCACTCGGCGGCCCGGACCTCCCGGTCCGGGTCGGCCCCGCCCTGGCAGCCGGGCACGCAGGACCGGCAATCCACGCATTTCTCCACGAGCCGCCGGATCCGGAAGGGCGCCCACCGGGAGAGGAGGCCCAGCAGGGCCCCCAGGGGACAGAGGTAACGCCCGACGAAC
>JALUZX010000460.1 GCA_027011425.1 Planctomycetota bacterium | reverse complement strand
AGACCCTGGAGAAATGGAGCGGATGAAGAACCGAAGTCTCCCGGCCGGAGAAGCCCGTCTATGAGAAATACCCTCTTCCTTGTCCTTCTCTTTCTTCTTTCGCCCTTCGCGGGAGCCTTCTCCCAGGCGGCTGGAAAGGCGCCCCGCCCCCTTTCCTTGCTCCTGGACATGGTCCACGACAACCCGGGCGAGCCTCACCAGATCACGGCCTTCCGGGACCCTCGGTTTCTCAAGAAATGGGGATACAACGCTCAGGTGCCCCGGTGGTTCGTCCAGTGCGCCGTCACCTTCGATTCCTTCGACCCCGGCGCCGTGCCCAAGGGCTCCAAGGCCCGGGCCTGGATGGACAAGGAGGCGGCCCGGGTGAAGGCCGGGATCGCCGCGGCCCACGCCGCGGGGATCGCCGTCTACCCCTTTACGGACATCCTGGTGATCCCGGTCTCCCTCTACAAAAAGTACAAGAAAGAGATCGGAGACTGGAACATCCGCCGCCCCATGGTCCAAAGGATCGTCGAGGCGCAGATCGACGGGATCTTCCGGCGTTTTCCGGGGCTGGACGGGCTGGTTCTGCGGTTCGGAGAGACCTACCTGCAGGATACGCCCTACCACTGCGGGAGGAGCCCGGTCCGGTCCCCGGAGGACCACACCCTCCTTTTGAAGATTCTGCGGCGGGAGGTCTGCGTCAAGCGGAACAAGAAGATCTTCTACCGGACCTGGGACTTTGGAAACCGGTTTCACGTCAATCCCAAGTTCTACCGGGCCGCCACGGACCCGGTGGAACCCCACCCCAACCTGTTTTTCTCCATCAAGCATACCAAGGGGGATTTCTTGAGGACCCTGCCCTTCAATCCCACCATCGGGATCGGCAGGCACAGGCAGATCGTGGAGGTCCAGTGCCAGAGGGAATACGAAGGAAAGGGGGCCCACCCGGACTACATCGCCCGGGGCGTGATCGAAGGGTTTCCGGAATACCGGGATGCGGGCAGGCCCAAGTGCCTCAGAGACCTCTTGGGAAACCCCAGGTTCGCCGGGATCTGGACCTGGAGCCGGGGGGGCGGCTGGCGGGGGCCTTATATCAAGAATGAGTTCTGGTGCGCCTTGAACGCCCGGATCCTCTCCATGTGGGCCCTGGACCCGGCGAAGAGCGAGGCTGAGATCTTCCATCGATACGCCGTCGAGGGCCTGGGCCTGAGCGAGGCTGAGGCCGGTCTCTTCCGGAAGCTGTGCCTCTTGTCGGCGGAGGGGGTGCTGGAAGGGCATTATTGCGCCTACGCAGGGGTGCCCCTCACGTGGACGCGGGATCAGTACATGGGAGGAGTGAACCGGTTGAGAGGGACCTTCCGGGCCTTGTTCAGGAGAAACCGGGTCGAGGAGGCCCTGGCCGAGAAGAAAGAAGCCGCCGCCGTCTGGGAGCAGATCGAGGCCCTTTCCAGGAGACTGCATTTCAAGGATCCCGCAACCACGGAATACGTCCGGACCTCCTGCGCCTACGGGCGGATCAAGTACGGGATTTTCCACAGGGGCTGGGAGATCATGCTCTTAGGGTGGCTTGGCGACAAGTCGGGGCGCTACGACAAGGCCCGGATGGTCCCGGCCATCCTGGACTACCACCGTCTCTGGAAAGAGTGGAAGGCCCTAAGGGCCTCCCATCCCTCCTGCGCCACCATCTACTCGCCAGATTATTGCCGGTTCGTTCCCCAGAAAGGCATGTTCCCCGCCCCCGGCATGGGGACCTCTGTCGAACATTACAGAAAAAAAATCATGTAGGGGACGCTGGTGGGGACGCCCGAGGGACGGCGCCATGCGCCGACCCTCGGGCGTCCCGCGATGGGGTTCCAACCAGGTCCGGCATTCCCCGCTTCCCTCCATCTTTTTCTTCCCGGATAATCCGCGACATGACGGAGATCCTGGAGATCGACCTTCCCATCGAGGAACTGGAGGCCCGCAGGGAGCGCCTGGCCCGGGTCCGGCGCTTCGAAAAACCCGACCGGGTCCCGGTCCTTCCCTCCATCAACTACCGCTACCTCCTTCCCAAGATCGGTGTGCCTTTCCGTGACTACTACGCCGACCCGGAGGTCATGCTCCGCTCCCAGATCCTGGCCCAGAAGTGGCTCCTGGAGAACGTCCGGACCGACCAGGATTCCATCACCGGCGCCTGGGTGGGGGGCTGGACGGACTTCCAGAACGCCAGCGAACCCTCGGCCATGGGCTGCAAGGTGGTCTTCCCCGACGACGACATCGTCTGGGCCGAGGGCGGATGGCTCCGGGACGAATCGGACCTGAAGACCTTGGAGAAGATGGACGTCGTCCATGGCGGGCTCCACGGGCGC
>JALUZX010000459.1 GCA_027011425.1 Planctomycetota bacterium | reverse complement strand
AGATGGCGCCATTTGGCCAATGGGTGCCGGATTCAGGGGTTGTTTTGGAATAGAGCCCTCTGTCCGGTTTTCGAACGGTGCGACTTCCGGGCCAAAGGTCATGAAAACCCGCCTCGCCCCGCTCGAGCCCGGCAAAGACGCCGACTTCCTCCTCCTCACCGGCCCGCCCCTCCACTATTGTTCCTGGGCTCCCAGGAAATACACCAAGTTCATTCCTTTTCCATACCAGCGGAAACTTGAAAAGAGCACAGTTTTCCGAGGAACCAGCAGCATCCGGATACCGGGGTTATAAAACACGAGGCAGGGAGAAACTGGTCCCGTATAAACTGGTTTTCTGGGCAGGGGGGCAGGGAGAGGGGGCGTCTCTCTTCCTCCGGCTACTTATACCTGGGCCTTTTTCCAGGGAACCAGGTGAGGGCGAGGAGCAGGAGGAGGCCCAGGAGGGCGAGGAGGAGGCCGGTGCTCCAGGAGCGGGGGCGGTAGGTGAAGGTGACCTGGTGGGAGCCGGGGGGGACGGCGACGGCCCGGTAGGTGCCGTAGGCGCGGTGGATGGGGAGGGTTTTTTTCTGGTCCAGGACGGCTTCCCAGCCGGGGTAATCGTTGTCCAAAAGCACGAGCCAGGCCCATCCGTCGGACCGGGTCCGGATCCGGATACGGTCGGGGGCGTCTTCCACGATTTTGGCTTTGCCTTTGTGGAAGGCCGGGCCGGGAAGCTTCAGGGAGGCTTCTTCGAAGAAGACGGTCCTGGCCGGGTCGATCCTGGGATCGAAGAAGGGGACGGGCCTGCGGTGGATCCAGACCTGGTCGCCTGCCAGGTAGGCCCGGGGCAGGGCGTCCAGGTTCTCGTAGACCCCGGCGCCGGGGCCGCGGAAGACCTCCTTCCAGCCGGCGGGAGGCTTCCAGTGTTTCGCCGTGACGTAATAGCGCACCCCCAGGAGATCGAAGGCCCGGATGTCCATCCGCATGGTCTCGTGGCCCACGTCCTGGGGGAGGGTGGCGGGGTTCTTCAAAAGGCCGTAGAGAAGGAGGACATACCGGCTGGGGTCGAAACAGTCGTGGCCCCTGGCGTCGGAGAGGCCGTAGGCGCAGGCCGTATCGGGGCGCAAGGTCATGCCGTCCCCCATGACCCGGAAGGGACGGCCCTCTTTTTCCGCCCGGGCCCGGGCTTTCTCCAGCCAGGCGATGGAGGGCGTCTCGGGGTAGATCTCCCCGATGGGCGTGGCCGGGTTGAAGCCGTATCCGAAGGAGAAGAGATCCAGGGCCAGCAGGGCCCCAAGGGCCAGCAGGGGAAAGAAGACGCGGCGGGCCGAAAAGAGCCAGGCTAAACCTGCTGCGGAAAGCAGGAGGAAGGCCAGGTCCCTGGGGGAAAGGACGGGCCCGGGTTTCCCTCCCCCCCAGAGCCCGAGGGCCCAGGCGGCGAGCCCCGCGAAGGCGGCGGCGACGAGAAGCCCCAGGGGAAGGAGGAGGGTCTTTCGCTCCTCTCTTTCCATGACCGAGAGGCGGTTCAACATCCAGGAGGCCAGCGCCGCCGCCGCCAGGGGAAAGAGCACGCCCGCCCGGGAGGCCTGGGCGATGAAGAGGAGTTTTCGGCCCAACTGGTTCAGGAGCGGGACCTGGGCTCCGTAGAGCCAGGCCAGGGAGCCCAGAAGGAAGAGGCCCAGGGGCAGGCCTCTTTTGCGGCCCGGGAGAAAGGGGAAGAGAAGGAAGAGAAGGAGGGGGATCGCCCCCAGGTAATCGCCGTTTACCTCGACGAAGTTGGGGCCCGGCGGGCCCGTCCAGGTCCCGAGTTCGGGCCGGCCCCAGGCTCCGGGAAAAAGGAGGTGGAGGAGCTGGCCGTCGCCGCCGAAGCTGGGGTCGTCCAAAAGCAGAAGGCCCAAAAGCCCGAGCAGGACCCCCAGGACCAGGCGGGCCGGGCTTTTTTTCCGGCCCGAGATCCAGGCGCCCACAAGGAGGGCCAGGCCCGCCGCACCCAGGGCCGGGACGGCCCAGTGCGGGATTCCGGAGGGCCAGATCTTCTCCGCCGCTCTCAAGGCGCCGATCTCGGAATGGCCCAGGTATTCCAGAAAGGGAAGCCAGGAGGGCAGGGCCATGAGGCACCCTGCCAGGAAGGCCAGGGCGAAGGGGAGGAGCAGGGCGGGCTTCCAGCCGGCCCGAAACAGGACGTAGATCCAGAGGAAGCCGCCGAGAAAGAAGGAGGTCTGGGGATAGCCCCCCAGGTTGGAGGCGGCGAAGCAGAGCCCGAAAAGAAGAAAGTCCAGGCCCTTGCGGCGGGAGAGGTAGCCTTCCAGAAAGAAGAGGGCCGGCGGCAGGAAGCATAAGACCTGGGCCGGCGT
>JALUZX010000458.1 GCA_027011425.1 Planctomycetota bacterium | reverse complement strand
GTCTTCTTCGTGGGGAAGAAAGAGATCCGGGTTTCCGGGGAGGACGCCCGCCTCTACGAGGAGATCGAAGCGATTCGTCCCCAGGAATTCGCGACCTCGGCGAAAGTGCTCCTGGGAGAGGGAAAGAAAGGGGAAGCCTCTTCCCTTCTCCATGGCTACCTGGAGGAGCTGGAGGAATTCCGCCTCTCCCGGGAACCTTCACTTTCGGAGACGGGCCTTCTCCTCCTGGACCAGGGGCTGGCCCGGGCCTTCGAGCAAACCGCCCGGGTCCTGCGCAGCCTCGGCGAAGCGCCAAGAGCGGCCCGGCTGGAGCGCCGGGCCGCCGTCCTGAAATCCAATGCCCACCGCGCCCTCCGGGAGATCCTGGGGCGTTGACCCGGCTGCCCCGGAGAAAGGAAAGGGGGCGGCCCCAGGCCGCCCCCCCTCGTACGGGCGGATCACTCGATTACTTGAACTGCATGAGGACCGGGTTGGAAAGAGAGATTCCGCCCGGGGAGGTCAGGTTGACCCGGGCGGCGTGGAAGACCAGGACGGCCCCGGCGGCGCTGGGCGTCTTGGGGTTGGGAACCTGGAACTTCCCGTAGCCCTTGGTGCCGGCCGTTCCCAGGACGAACCCGAAGATCGGGGGCTGGGTAATGTAGACCCACCCGAAGCTGGCCGCCCCCAGGGAGGTGGACATATCGAAGGAAGAAAGCCACTGGCCCGGTCCCGAAGGACCTCTCCCCATGAAGAGGAAGAGCGGAGTTCCCGGTTTGCAGTAACCTACGTCGATGGTGATGTTCGGGTCGGAAGGAAGGATGGCGCCGTCGTTGGGGGCGTCGGCGGTGAACACGTCCTTCACCTCGTGGATCAGGGTAAATCCCATGAAGGTGGGGGTGAACTTCGCCGGGTTGGGTTTGAGCCCCATCCAGGAACCGTCGGCCTTGCCCGTGTGGGTCCCCATGAGGACGCCGTTGATCACCGCGATGGAGCCCTTTCCCTTGGTGGAGAAGATGGTGTCGGCCCATCCGCCCGAGTCGCCGCCGAAGATCAGGTTGGGGATGAGAAGATACTTCCCCTTTGGATCGGGGTGGGAGGCGGTCCAGGTGCCCCCGTTGGGGTCCAGGGCCAGGCCGCAGAGGTTGTAGGTCTTGACGATGGGCTTGCCGTTGAAGTCCACGGCCTTGGCGTTCCCCACCATGTCGCGGAGAGTGAGCTGCCCATTGGGACCGTTATTGGTCTCTCCAAGGATTCCGAAGGCCGAGCCTGCCTTCACGTCCTTCACGTTCCCCTTGGCGTCGTAGGTGATATCCGCGGCCTTGATCATGATGATCGAGGCGTCGTTGAACCACTTTCCGTTCACCCAGTGCCCCCCTTCCGCGGGGGAGTAGTAGAGGTTCCCCTTGGAGTCCTGGCAAAGGGCGCCGGCGCCCTTCACGAAACCGCCTTTCTGCTTGCCGGCGGCCTTCATGATCTGGTCCTGGGTGATGAAGTACTCGATATTTCCGCCGGGAAGGAAACGAATGAAATCCCCGGGCCGGACCTGGACCTGGACGGTTCCGCCCTTGTCGAAGACCAGGAACTTCTTGTTCACCTTGTTGTCGCGGGTGGTGAAATAGACCAGCTTGGGGTCGCCCTTGGCCATGTCCTTGTACTTCACGAAGAGGCCGTGGAAGTTGAACCTCTCGAAGTAGGACTTCCACTTGTAGAAGCGCGTGTAGTTGCCGTCCTTGAAGGCGTCCCCCATCAAGGCCTCCCAGGCCGTGGTGGGAAGCCAGTCCTTCGCCGCGGCGCCCGGCGCGGGTGTGGCGATTCCCAGGTCGAACTCACGAATCCGGTTGAGGGATCCGCCGTTGGGATCGAGGCTGAAGGAATCGAAGCGCCCCGTAAACACGACGCTCATCTTGGGGGTCTGCGCCGGGAGAAGGGCCGCGAGAAAGGCGAGGGCGGGAGGAAGGAAGAGGAATTTTCGCATCATGGGTCTCCTTGACAGGGGAAAAAAAGGGGCCTTGGACGGACCCGAGGCCTCAATAGGTAAGGGAAGCCTAACGGGCTTGCCCATTCTTGCCTACCCCGCCTGGTCCCCCCCTGTCCCGTTTCGGGTCACCCGTGGAATTCCTCCCGCCTCCAGGTTACACCAGGCCCCATGGACGCCCTTGCCGAAGATCTCGCCGCTCTCGTGAATCGGGAGTCCCTCCTCACCGAGCCGGACTACCTGATGACCTACGAGTGCGACTCCCTCTCCTTCTTCAAGCAAAGGCCCAGGGCGGTGGTCCTTCCCCGGACCACGGAAGAAGTCTCCAGGATCCTGGCCTACCTCTCCAGGAAGGGGATCCCCTTCACGGCCCGCGGCTCCGGCACGGGCCTCTCGGGGGGCGCCACCCCCGTGGAGGGCGGAGTGGTGATCTCCCTGGCCCGGATGGACCGGATCCTGGAGGTCCACCCCCGGGACCGGTGCGCCCTGGTCCAGGCCGGAGTGGTGAACACCGCCTTGAGCAAGGCCCTGGAGCCCCTGGGGCTCCATTTCGCTCCCGACCCGGCGAGCCAGCCCGTCTGCTCCCTCGGGGGAAACGTGGGGGAAAACGCCGGCGGCCCCCACTGCTTCAAGCACGGCATGACCCTCAACCACACGCTTGGCCTCACCCTGGTGCTCCCCGGCGGGGAAGTCCTCCACCTGGGTGGGCCCTGCGGGGAGCCCGACCTGGACCTGGCGGGGCTCGTCGTGGCCTCCGAGGGGACCCTGGGCATCGTCACGGAGATCTGGGTCCGCCTCACCCCCAACCCGGAGACCTTCCGGACCCTCCTGGCCTCCTTCCGCTCCCTCGAGGACTGTTCCCGCGCCGTCTCCCGGATCGTCCGGGCCGGCATCGTCCCCTCGGCCATGGAGATCCTGGACAAGAAATCCATCGAGATCGTGGAGGCCTCGGTGAACAAGGCCGGCTATCCCCTGGAGGCCGGGGCGGTCCTCCTGGTGGAGCTGGACGGGCGCCCCGAGGAGATGGAGCGGCCCCTTTCGGCCGTGGAGGAGGCCTGCCGGAAGGAAGGAGCCCTGGAGGTGGAGTTCGCCAAGGACCCGGAACACCGGATGAAGCTCTGGAAGGGAAGAAAAGGCGTCTACGGCACGGCCGGGCGCCTCGCGCCGGACGTGTACGTCATGGACGGCGTGGTCCCCCGCAACAGGCTCGCGGAAGCGCTTCACCGCATCCAGGAGGTGACCGATTCCCGCGGCCTGGTCTGTCCCAACATCGCCCACGCCGGGGACGGAAACGTCCATCCCACCATCTGCTACGACGGCCGGGACCCGGAACAGGCCCAAAAGGCCGAGGAAGCGGGGCGGGAGATCCTCCGGATCTGCCTGGAGCTGGGAGGCACGATCACGGGCGAACACGGCGTGGGGCTGGAGAAGCTGAGCCTCATGCCGGAGATGTTCCCTCCCGGGAGCCTGCGCGTGATGCGGCGCGTCAAGGCGGTCTTCGATCCGGCGGGCCTGGCCAACCCGGGCAAGCTCATCCCCTTGGAGGAACCTTGATCTCCCGGCTCGAGGAACTTCTCGGCCCCGACGCCGTGGAGACCCCGGCCCCGGGAAGTCCCTGGGCCAACCTGGACGGTTTCGAGCCGGAGGCGGTGGTCCACCCGGCCACCGAGGAAGAGACGGCCGCTCTTCTCAGGAAGGCCTCGGAGCACGGCTGGCTCCTGGTCCCTTCCGGGCGGGGCCACGCCCTGGGCCGGGGGCCGGCGTTGAAGGGGGTGAAGATCGTATTGGCCCTGGACCGGATGCGGGAAGTCACCTACGAGGAGCCCGAGGACCTGGTGATCTCCGCCCAGGCAGGCCTTCCCGTGGAGGAAATCCGGGAGAGGGCCGGAAAACACGGGTTGCGCCTGGCCCTGGAGCCCCCCATGGGGGAAAAGGCCACGGCCGGCGGCCTGGCGGCCCTGGGGCGCTCCGGCTCCAGCCGCGCCCGGGACGGGAGAGTGAGGGACCACGTTCTCGGGGTGCGGGCCCTCCTCTCCGACGGCACCCTCTTCTCCGCCGGGGGGCGAGTGGTGAAGAACGTGGCCGGATACGACCTGGTCCGCCCGCTTGTGGGAAGCAGGGGAACCCTGGCGGTGCTTACGGAAGTGACCTACAAACTCCGCCCCCTCCCCCCCATGGACCGGACCTGGATCCTGGAGAGCGGCGCCGCCCTGGAAGAAATCCTCTCCCTGGGAAAGGCCCTGGTGGAGATGGGACTGGAACCCGCCGCCCTGGGCGCCTGGGGATCCCCTTCCTCCGGCTCCCTCGGAATCCGCCTCTCCGGAGAAGAGGAGGATGTTCTGGCCCGGCGCAACCGCCTCCCGTGCTCTCTCCCGGGAAGGCCGGGGGAATGGATCGAACGCGAGGAGACGGGGCTTCTCCCCTTCGAGGTCCTTCCCTGGGAGGCCCTGGATGAGGGAAGGGAGATCCTCCTGCGATTCGCCCTTCCGCCCTCGGCCCTGGAAGGGTTTCTTTCCCTCCTCCCGGGGGAATCGGTCTTCTTCGTGGATCTCGCCACGGGCAGAGGCGAAGCGGCCGTGCCCCGGGAGTCCTACCCGGTTCTCCGAAAGCAAGCCGCCTCCTCCCGGGGCTTCTGCGTGGTCGAAGGAGGTCCCCCCACGGCCAGGGGCCTCGAGGCGGCCCTGGCCCGCCCCGAGGGACCGGAGAGGAATCTCGCCCTGGCCCTGAAAAAAGCCCTCGACCCGGCGGGGATCCTTTCGCCCGGGAGGTTGGACTGATGCCGGGGGTGGAAAAAAGAGGCGTCCCCCGGGACCTGCCGGCCTGGTTCCAGCAGTCCCTGGACTGCGTCCACTGCGGGCTCTGCCTCCTCCAGTGCCCCACGTACCAGCTCTTCAAGGTGGAGCCCGATTCCCCCCGGGGAAGGATCTACCTGGCCCGGGCCCTGGCCGAGGGAGGGACGGCCCCCTCGGTGGTGCTCAAAGAACCCCTGGAACACTGCCTGGACTGCCGGGCCTGCGAGTCGGTCTGTCCCTCGGGGGTGGGATACCACCTGGTCCTGGAAGGGGCCCGGGAAACCGTGGCCGGACAGGTGCCCCCCCGCTTCAAGGACAGGCTGAAGCTCTTCTTCCTGGACGCGATCCTCACCCGTCCCAGGGTCCTCCGCCTGGCCTTCGACCTCCTGGCATTCTGGGAAAGAACGGGGCTGAGGAAGCTGACCAGGCTCTTCCTCTTCGGAGGGTTGAAGCGCATGGAATCCCTCCTCCCCCCCATCCCGCCGAAAAAGGAGAGGCGCCTTCCGCCGCCGCGCTCCGCTCCCGGGGGGAAGCCCCGGGCCAGGGCCGCCCTCTTTACGGGATGCGTGATGACCGAACTCTTCGGAAGGGTCCACTACGACACCCTCCGGCTCCTCCTCCTCCACGGCGTGGAGGTGGTCGTTCCCCAGACGCAGTTCTGTTGCGGCGCATTGAGCCTCCACGCCGGTTCCAGGGAGAGGGCCATGGAACTGGCCAGGCTCAACATCGAGGCCTTTCCCCGGAACGTGGACTGGATCGTCTTCGACAGCGCGGGCTGCGGGGCGATGCTCAAGGAATACGGGCGCCTCTTCGAGGGAACCCCCCTGGAGGCCGAGGCCAAGGCCTTCGCCTCCAAGGCCAGGGACGTCACGGAAGTCCTGGTGGAGCTGGGCATCGAAACCCCTCCGGGCCGGGTGGAACTCAAGGTGGTCTACGACGACCCCTGCCACCTCTGCCACGCCCAGGGCATCCGCAGCCAGCCCAGGAAAATCCTGGAGAGCGTGCCCGGCGTGGAACTGGTGGAATCGGCCGACCCCGAACGGTGTTGCGGGGCCGCGGGCATCTACAACATCGTCCAACCGGAAATCTCCGAGCGCCTCCTGGACAAGAAGGTCGAGGAGGTCCGGGCCACAGGGGCCGACGCCGTGGCCACGGGGAACCCGGGCTGCATGCTCCAGATTCGTTACGGCCTCGCCACCAGGGAGGGAAAACCCATGGAGGTCTTCCACCCTGTGGAGATACTGGCCCGGGCCTTCGAAGACGGACGCACCCGGCGGTGATGCCCGGTCAGATATCCAGCCTGGCCTCCGCCGCGTTGCTGAAGGCCAAGTTCCAGGGAGGAACGGACCGGGCTTCCACCATCCACTGGAAGTAGAGCTTGGTCCCCGCGAACCCCGGGAAGGCCGGAATGGAGAGGGTCACGAAGCCGTATCCGGTGTTCCCCCCCCCGCCCGCGGTCTGCCGCGGGAAGACGAAGATCACGTCGGTATAGAGCTTGCACCCGGTGAACCCCAAAGGAGCAAGATCGAAAGGTAGAGGAAGCTTGCCCCAGGAAGTCTTGGATTTCCCTGCGAAGAGCCAGATGTTCCGGAGCCCGGGGAGATTGATCACGTGCACCTGGAAGACATGTCCGATCCTGGGAAGGCCCAGGTTGGAGATGGCCGGGACGTAACCCTTCTCCCCCTTGCATCCCGTCCCGAAAGGCGTGAACGTGGCTTTCCCGTATTCAAAATACGTCACCAGGCCCTGGCCGATCTGGCGGAACCCGGAAGCGGCCACGGGGCTGGTGTAATTGGCCACGTAGGAGACATACCGGGAAAAAGCCAGGTCCAGGTCGTAGAAGAAGGGCTTGTTCCCGATGTCGTTCCCCCACACCCGGATCTCGTAAAGGAGATCGGACTTTCCGTTGTACTGGTAAGGCGCGTCGAAAGGAAACTTCACCGTAAAACCTCCCGGCCCGGGAAGGGCGGGCAGGCTGATCTTCCTGCGCTTCACCACGGTGGAGAGCACCCCGCTCACGTTCTGGGCGAAAGTGGTGCTCAAAACGGCGGGAGTCTTGGCGGAATTCCCCATCTTGATCTCCATGTCCAACTTGTGGGCCGTGGATGAGGAATATTTGTTGGGCCGAAAACCAATGAGCTTGATGTTCACGGCCCCCACCTTGATGTCCTGGGCGGAAAGGACCTGCTGGTACCTGGCCAGCCCCTTCCCGAAGGGCTCGGAAGTCCTCCGGAGGGGAGGGTTCCCGCTGGGGACCACGAAGTTGGGAGGGGTCTGTCCCTCCAGCAGGGAAGGAAAGGCGAAGAGGAACAGGCCCCAGGCTCCGCAAGCCGCCGTCTTCAACAAGTTCATGACTTCACACCCCGTATCGTTTCAAGACACCCGAAGAGGAGGGACACGACCCTCCTTCTTAGCAGAATACCCCGGCGAGGCAACCCGGGTCCCGGGATCCCATCCTTTCAAGGTCCCGGATTTCCGTGCGAGGAATCCTCCGGGCCTGTGAAGGCCCTCGGTGAAGGTCATGGGTGGAAGACCTCTCCGTCGGCCCGGGCCGAACCGTTCTGACCCGACCCGACTCCTCCCATGAGGAAAAAAGTGCCGTCCGGAAGGCGGCATTCCGCCGCTCCAGCCCGGCCCTGGGCCAGGGAAGGGCCTGCCTTCCAGGTCCCTTTGGCGGGGTCGTACACCTCGGTGGAGGTAAGAGAGAGAGGGGAGAGAAGGTTTCCCT
>JALUZX010000457.1 GCA_027011425.1 Planctomycetota bacterium | reverse complement strand
GGTCTGGACCAAGGAGGCCTCTCTCGATGCGAAACCAAGCCATGGCCCTCTTGCTGGGAGCTTTATTCCTCCCGGCGGAACTCTTCCCAACAGCCTTTCCCTCTTCCCCGCCCGGGCAAACCAGGAAACAGGGAAAGAAACCCCAGAACCCCGCCAAGGAGGACCCAGCCCGGGTCCAGGCCATCCAGGCCTTCCATGCCTGGCTCAAAAACTGGAAGGAGGGCATCACGCCCCTTCGCACCAACTCCGGGCCCGACCTGGAGACGCGCAACCAGATGGAGCAAATCTTCTCCAATGTGGCGGCCCTGGGCGACCTGGAGGCGGCCCAGATCCTCTTCCAGGCCGCTACCGTGACTCCACCTCCCATGGGCTCCCAGGACACCCTGCGGATGGAGCCCTGGTATGTCCGCCGCCGGGCTCGCCGCCTCATCGCCGGGATGAAAGGAGAGGCCATTACAAATTGGCTCTCCGCCCTCCTTCTTTCCAAGGATTCGGACCGGCCCCAATCCCCCGTCCGGGCGGCTCTGGAGATCCTTTCCTGGAGGCCCGACGGGGCCCGGGCCCTCTCCAGGGTCGAAAAGCTGGCCCTCTCAGGAAGGCCCGGCACGAGGCTCACGGCCATTCACGTCCTGGGAGGGCTGGGGAACCCCAAGGCCGCGACCTTGCTTCGCCGCCTTCTCAAGGAAGGAAGGCCCGAAATCCGTTCCGTCGCCTGCGCGGCTCTCGCCACCCTCCTCCAACCCTACACGGATCAGACCCTCCCGGCCTCCCGCCGCCCGGGGAAGATTCCCTCCTCCCTGGTCCGCTCCGTCCTGGACGACCTGGGGGCCCTGCTCCTTGCCGACCGGGCCTGGCAGGTTCGGGCTGCCGCTGGCGACGCCCTGGTGCACCTCAAGACTGCCCGGGCCATCCCTTATCTCATTAAAGGGTTGGCGGCCGAGGAAAAGCGGCGGGGCAAAAAAGACTGGTGCCGGCGGGTGGCCCTTGGCCTGGGACGGGGGTTGAGAAGCCTGACGGGAATGGATCTCCCCCTGGAACACGCCGCGCCTTGGAAATCCTGGTGGGCCAAAAAAGGCAAGAACATGCGGGTCCGCGCCCTGGGAGCCCCCAAAGACCAGGGCAAGGGGGCCGCCGGGGTCTATGCCCGGTATTTCAACATCGACGTCGAATCGGACCGGCTCCTCTTCCTGGTGGACGCCTCGGGGAGCATGGCCCGGAAAGTCAAACTCAAGCGCAAGTATGCGGGCATCCCCAACGAAGCGGTCAAGTTCGACCTGGTCCGCAAGGAACTCTCCAAGGTCATCCTCTCCCTTCCCCCTTCAGCGGCGGTGAACGTGATCTTCTTCAACCAGGACGTCCTCCCTTTCCGGCCCATGTCCCCTGGAAACCCGGGGCTCATGCCCATGACCGAAGCGAACAAGGAGGCCCTCCTGGAATTCCTGAACCTGGCCGTCCCCCAGGGTTTGACCAACCTCTACGGAGCCCTGGACCTGGCCCTCCAGGTGGGGAGGGGAACCGGGAAGAAGGCATGGAAAGGCCGCTACAGGAGCCGCACCAATCCCCTCACATTCGACACGATCTATCTTCTCTCCGACGGCGCCCCCACAACAGGCAAGGTCATCGACCCCGACAGGATCCTGGAACTTGTGGACCAGGCCAATGTCGTGAAAAAGGTGGTGATCCACACCATCTCCTTCGGGGACGTAAACAACGCCAAGTTCATGGACGAGTTGGCCCGGCGCAACGGTGGACGGCACGTGCACCTGGAATAAAAAAGCCCTCCTGCTTCCAGGAGGGCTTTCAATCAGGAAAATCGTTGAAGGATGGGCCGCCCGGGTGGGAATCAGCTCCCGCCCAACTGGAGGCCCATAGGGTTGACAGGAGAGGTGCTGATCCTCTGCTGGGTCCCTTGAGCGGTCCTGGCCCGGAACCCGCCCTGGTCGTAGGTCTGGAGGCGCGGCTTCTTGAAAGCCATCCGTTGGCCCCTCCCCTTCGTCTTCTCGTCCCTGTGGTCCATTAGTCTGCCCTTTTCAAAGGAAAAAGCTCCACGGCTTTTCAGCGCCTTTACATTTTCCGAACACTCAACTTCTAATCCTCCCCGGCCCGGACGTCAAGGTCCATTTGAAACATTTGTTCAATTTCGAACCAGCCCGGCCGGGTGACTTCCGGGGCTCCCCCTGGAGAAGGGATCACCCGGGCTGAAAAAAAACCCGGTGAGCGCCTTGGGCCCGCCGGGTTTTCCTGAAAAGGTTCCGGACGAATCGAATCCTCCGGGCCACGTCCAGGATCTCGAAAGCCTCCTGGCGGACCCGGACGGGATGGGGAAGGTGAGCGTTCACC
>JALUZX010000456.1 GCA_027011425.1 Planctomycetota bacterium | reverse complement strand
GGGGGAAAGGGCAGGGTGGATGTCCCGCCTTCCGGAAAGGTCCCGGATCTCTCCTCCCTTCCCGAAGGCAAGGCCCTCTGGGTCCTGGGCGGGAAGAATCCGCTCATGGGGATCGTGGAAAGAATGCTTCGCCGCGCCGGGGGAAGCCTGGAGGGCCGTCGCTACCGCCTGCCCGGCGGCCGGGAGGGCTCCCTGGAGGAGGAGAGCCTGGTGATCGCCCTCCCCTTCCCGGGGAAGCCGGGCAGGTTCATGATGTTCGTCTCCCTGGCCGACCCGGCCGCCGGGCCCGCCCTGGCCCGAAAACTTCCCCATTACGGGAAATACGGCTACCTGGCTTTCAAGGGCCCGGAAGGGACCAACACCCTCAAGGGGCGGTGGGCCTGGACCCGCACTCCCATGAGCCTTCCCGTCCGGTTCGAGGGGAAACTCCCCGCCGGGCCGGTGAATTCCCACCTTCCACCCGATCTTCCTCTCTTCCCGGCTCCCGAGGGCCTGCCGGGTATGGGGGGGCCTCCGGGAAGGGCCCGGAGAAGGTAGAATCGGTTGGGGAGAAAAAAGTGAGGGATGCCATGAAAATGAGGAAGCGCTCTTTCTTTCCGGTCCCGGCCTTTTTCGTCCTTCTTTCCTCCCTTTCGGCCCAGACCACCGCCCGGGTCTGCCCGGACTACGTGGAACATTTCGAGGGCCGGGGCGGGGATCGTTACCTGGCGGGCTGGGAGGACATGCACGAGCAGGTCCTCTACGACGGGGCCCGGATCGCCCGGACCAGGGCGGTGATCACCGCCGTGGCCTTCCGCAGGGACTGCGACCGGAACAAGCCTTTCCAGGCCCGGAAGGTTCACAGGAGGATCCTGGCCGATCACTGCGCCGGGACTCCCGACGCGATCAGCGGAACCTTCGCCCGGAACCTGGGCCCCGGAGCGGTCAAGGTCTTCGAGTCGTCCCGGGTGGTCTTCCCTCCCCAGCCGGCCTGCGCCGCCGGGCCCGCCCCCTTCGCGGCGGTCTTCCCTTTTTCCAAGCCTTTTCTCTACGAGCGCAAGAAGGGAAACCTCCTCCTGGATATCCTCGGAAAGGGAACTCCTTCGGCCTGGCGGGAGTGGATCGCCGACGCCCACGCCCAGTCCTACGGGACCTCGGGAATGACCGCCCCCCTGGGCCCCGGGTGCAAGGGGAAGGCCGGGGAATACGTGCATCTTTCGGTCTCACCCTATCCCCTCAAGCTGGGCGGCTCCCTATCCCTTTCGTTCACCACCAACCTGGCCAAACCGGGAACTCTCCTGGCCTGGGTGGGGGCCCGGTGCAACCGTCTCGGGAACACGCCCCTTCCCCTGGATCTGACCTTCCTGGGGGCCACGGGGTGCAAGCTCTATACCTCTCTCGAAGTCCTCTTCGTCCTCCAGGGTTCGGGAAGCGGGTATCCGGGATTGAGCCTTCCCATCCCAGGGAATCCTGCCCTGGCCATGGCCCAGGTCTTCACCCAGGCCGCGGCTTACGCCCCCGGGGCCAACCCGGCGGGCCTGCTCTTTACGGGTGGAGTTCGCTGCCTGGTCTGGCCCGGCAGGCGCCCTCCCACGGTGTTGAATTCCGTCTTCACCAATTCCAGCGCCGCTTCCCGGGGCTCCATCATGCGGACCCCCGTGGGCCCGGTCACCCAGTTCCGGGGGACCTTCCAGTGACGGTTACGAAAAAAGTCCCGGATCTTCGAAAATCCTAAAAAATCGGGACCTTCCCCCAGCCACCGATGTTGTGAAGCCCCCGCCGCAACGAGGCCGGATCGGAGATCCGGGCTCGTGACGTCGGGGGGCCACCTCCGAAGCACCCACCGAGTCCCGAACTGGACAAGACTTTTGTCGCGTCTGTCTTCCTGTGGAAAGAAGCGGGGCGCCGGATTTTCCGGCGCCCCGCTCGAAGGGACCCTACGGCCCAGGGCGGATCAGCCGCCGATGCGGACGGAGAACTGCTTGGTGGCCGTCAGGCACCAGGGAAGAGAAGGCATGCCGACCCGCAGGTTGAAGACCGCCCACTGGCCGCAGAACTTGTAGCACTTGAGGGCCGGATTCGCCGGGATGGGCAGGCGGAATTGCGCCGTGAGGCTGCATTTGAACATGCTCCCCATGGAGGGAACGTGGACCGCGTAGAACCAGGAATCTATCTTGGGGTAGAGGTAGATGGGCCCGCAGGGGAGGTTCAGCGCCTGGATCCCGCAATGGTTGCCCAGGTTCAGCAAGAGGAAGGCGAAGTGCCGGTACTTCCTGGGGTTGGGGCCCTTGATCATGGTGAGCCGGAAGTTCAGGTTCCCGACCTGTGGAGGCCCTCCGGCGTAACCCGGGAGGGGGTCACACTTCTGGCAC
>JALUZX010000455.1 GCA_027011425.1 Planctomycetota bacterium | reverse complement strand
AATTGAGTTGCGTCTCCCGGGTCTGTGCAGTGGGAGTAGTTGGGGCGGGGTCGCATGCGATAGGGCTTGCCAAGGGCCAGGTTCACGGGCGGGCCCGCCGGGGCGGAGGCCAGGAGGGAGGCAAGAAGGAGAGGAAGGCTTATCATGGAGCCTCCATTTTCAAAGGGAGCGAAAGGCAGGAAACCTTGAACAGGGGCAAGATACTCCTTGGGGTCGGGGCGGTCATCCTGGTGGGGTTGGCCTGGTTTCTCCTGCGGCCGGGAGAGGGCTCTTCCCTTCCTCCCCTGGAGGGAGGCGCCTCCCGGGGAAAAGAAGCGGGGGTTCCCTCCACCCTTCCCGCGCCTTCCCCCCTGGGCGGGGACAGGGCCGGCGCGGGCCGGGAACCTGTGGCTTCCCCTTCGGAAAGAAAAGCTCTTCCTCCCGCGTCCTCCGCCCCCCCTTCCCTGGAGGGCCGGGTCGTGGAAAGCGGAGGCAGGGGAATTCCCGGGGTCGGGGTCCTTCTATTGAAGGCTTCCAAGGGGAAAGGCCGGGATCCCCTGGAAAGGGCCCGGGAGTACGCCGCCCGGGCGGGGGAGGTGAGGAAGAAGCTGGAAAGGGTGGGGCCCGGCCTTTCCCCGGAGCGGGCCAGGTCCTACATGAAGGCTTTCCTCGCCCGGCTGGACCTCCAGGTCGCGGCCCACACCAGGTCCGGGAGGGAGGGACGCTTTCGTTTCGACAAGGTGGTCCTTCCCCCGGAGGACAAGGAGGTCCTGGTCCTCGAGACGGAAGCGCCCAAGGGCTTCCTTCCCTCCGATCCGGTCCAGGTGAAACCTTCTTTCCTGGGGCCCGGAAAGGGCCCGGAGCTGGTGCTTCTCCGGCCGGCTTCCGTGAAGGGGATGATCCTGGCCTGGCCGGGAGGAGGGAAGGCGGGCAAGGTCCTTGCCTGGAGACTCGGGCCGGGCAAGGTCCTGGAGGAGCGGAACCGTTTTCTTTTCCAGTCCCTGGATTTCGAGTTGAAGGGGCTCCACCCCGGGAGGTGGCGCCTGGCCCTTCTTTCCCAGTGGGGGAAAACCAGTTTTTCCTGGGGACCTCTCCTGGATCTTCGCGAGGGGGAGAGGAAGGACGGGGTGGTGCTCAAGGGGGAGGCTCCTTCCAGCCTGGAGGTCTTTCTTTACGGGCCCGGCAAGGCCCCCTTGAACCTGGACGCCAGGGTGATCCTCACCTTGGCCGCCGCAGGCCCTCCCGGGGCCCCGGGGGAAGACGCGCCCCTGGGCCAATTGGTCGCCTTCCAGTCGGTGGGCCCGGGCAAGAGGGGCATCTTCTCCTTCCTCTCCCCGGGCAAATTCAAGGTCGCCGCCGAGTTGCAGGACCTGGTTCCCATGGGTTTCAGACGGGCCATCCTGGGAGGCGGGGAAAAGGAAAAGAAGACTCCATACCGGGTGGAGAAGGAAATCGTTCTCGAGGCCGGTCCCAACCAGGTAGACCTGGTCTTTCCCAAGCTTCCCCGGATGGTGGACCTCCAGGTGTTTCTCAAGGACGACTCGGGAAGGCCCATCGAGTCCGGCACGGTCCGCCTCTGGCCCAGGTTCGGGTGGGGTGCGGCGGGAAAGTCCAGGACCTCCCCGGTCCAGGCCGGGGGAAGGGCCTTCTTTCGGGGGGTTCCAAAGGCAAAATTCCTGATCGGCGTAAGTTCTCCCGGTTTCTGGTTCGGGTCGAGGGAGATGGATCTTTCCAAGGAGACGGATTCCCTGGTCACCAGGGAGTATACGCTCCGGAAGGCGGGACGGATCGTTGGGAAGGTGCTGGACCCGGAGGGGAAGCCTGTGCCCGGGGCCAGGATCCTGGTTTCCCGGGTGAAGGGGGGGCCCTTCGACCGGGGCTCCGTTCGGGGTTTCCGGAGGGGTTTCGTGGCTATTGCCGGGAAGAAGGGGGAGTTTTCCCGGGAGGTGTCGGCGGGAAGGTATAGGTTGCGCCTTATCGGGATTCAAGGGCAAGGCGAGGACGAGTTCGTGGATGTCGATTGGGGGGAGACCGTCCGGGTGGAGATCCGCGGCCGGAGATTGTAGGCCCCGCCGGAGCCTGCGTCGCCGGAGGCATTTATTTTCCCGTGAAGAGTCCGCCGGAGCCTGCGTCGCGGAGGCATTTATTTTCCCGTGAAGGGTCCGCCGGAGCCTGCGTCGCCGGAGGCGACGCAGGCGAACGTCGGACAAGGGGGGAACCTGGAGTCCCGGGAGGATCCGGGGGTGGAGGGTTTTTGCTGCACGACCTTCGGGAGGCTTTGCCTCCCTCGGGCGTGCTCTTCACGGTTTTTTGGGGTTTTCCTTTTCCCCTGTGAAGGGTCCGCCGGAGCCTGCGTCGCCGGAGGCGACGCAGGCGAACGT
>JALUZX010000454.1 GCA_027011425.1 Planctomycetota bacterium | reverse complement strand
AGGGCCCGCCCTCCCTCCGGAAGGCCGCCGTGGAGGTCGACAAGCTCCGAAAGGCGAAGATCACCCGCTTCACCTGGACCCCCCGTCCCGGCGGGGCGCAATGGACCACCCTGGTCTACGATCCCCTGGAAAAAGGAAAGGTCCTCACCCTTTCCGCCTCCCTTCCCTGCGGGGGCGGCCGGCCCTGCTTCGGCCCCGAGAGGAAGATGGAATGGGCCGTCTCGGGCTCTGGGGCCGTGATCTGGTACCGCCCGGAGGCCAGGCCCGCCGCCAGGGCAGGAAACCGGATCCGCCTCACCTTCCGCGTCCGGGGCGGCAGGCCTTACACCCTCCACCGGCTTTCCTTCCAGGGCGGGGCCCACCCGGCCGCCGTGGACGCCCTGGCGCTAAAGCTCGCCGAACCTCTCCGCCCCCTTCCGGCCCGGGAGCTTTCCGACCGGGACCTCTTCGGCGCCGCCCTGAAGCGGGCCCTGGAGAAATACCGCCCCCTGGCGGCGGCCGGCGCCGCCGGCCAGCCCGGAGAGACCGACCTGGGCAAATACAAGCGCCTCCGGGGAAGCTGGATCGACGGCTTCTTCCCGGGTTCCCTGTTCCTCCTCGGGGAGATGACGGGGGATTCCTGGTGGAAAGAGCGGGCGATCCGGTATGCCGATCTCATCCGGCGCTTCAAGAACACCGAGACCCACGACCTGGGCTTCATGTTCATGCCGTCGGTGCGGCGCGCCTGGGAGGCCACGGGGGACCCCTCCCGGCTCGCCGACGTCCTGGACGCCGCCCGGAACCTCTACAGGCGGTACAACCCGCGGGGCAGATACATCCGCGCCTGGGGTTCGCTCTGCAGCGAACGGTCCGCCGGCTGGACCATCATCGACTGCATGATGAACATGAACCTCCTCTACTTCGCCTCCCGCCACGGCGCCGGCCCCCAGCTCGCCCGGGCCGCCACCAACCACGCGCTGACGACGATCAAGAACCACATCCGCCCCGACGGAAGCACCTATCATGTGGCCGCCCTGGACCCGGTGGACGGCAAACTCCTCAAGGCCTTCCAGCGCCAGGGCTTCGGCGACGACACCACCTGGTCCCGCGGCCAGTCCTGGGCCGTCCACGGCTTCGCCGAGACCGCCGCCGATTCAGGCGACCCCAGGATCCTGGCGGCGGCCCTCAAAGTCGCCCGCTGGTTCGTGAACCACCTTCCCCCCGACTCCGTGCCCTTCTGGGACTACGACATCCCCACCCGGCCCAACGTGGTCCGGGACACCTCGGCCGCCTCCATCGGGGCCGCGGGCCTTCTCATCCTGGCCCGCAACCCGGCCGTCCCCGCCAAGGACAGGAAACTCTTCAAGGAAACGGCCCGGCGGATCCTCCGGTCCCTCGCTCTCTACTATCTCTCTCCGCCGGGCCCGGAGGAGGAGTCCCTCCTCCTGGACGGATCCACCCACGGCGGAGTCGACGCCATCGGCCTCAACTACGGGGATTACTACTTCCTGGAGGGAATCGAAGAGTTCCTGGGAAAAAAGGAGGAAACCAGTGGAGGGAAAGGGCCGGGAAGCGGCGGGCCCGGCGGGGAGCAGGCCGCCCTTGTCCAAAAAGGGGAGGCACTGGCCCGATCCTGGTCCAAAACGCCCGCCCGCAAGCCCGGCGACCCGGGCTACCCGGCTGTCCACGACTACTTCCGGGTCCTCTCCCGCTTCGCCCTCCATGTCGAGCGGTGCTGGCACGGCGGATACAGGGGACAGGCCGGCATCGGCTGGTTCGGCGACGGAAAGTCCGACGAGAACGGCCGGCGCACCCTGGCCAACTTCATCACCACCGCCGCCCTGCTCGGGACCTCCCCGCGCTACGACCCCAGGGCCTGCGGGATCCCGGCGGCGCTTTTGAAAGAGCAAGCGGTCCAGGCCCTTCGCTACTTCTACAGGACCCACCTCACGGGCGACCTTCCCTGCACCAACGGCCGCAAGTGGGGCGACCACTGGCAGAGTTCCTGGTGGGCCGGAAAAGCGGCGCTTGGGGCCATGCTGCTCTGGAAGGACCTGCCCGCCGGCGTCAAAAAGGGCGTAAAAAGGGTCCTGGCCCACGAGGCGGACCGCCTGGAAAAGGTGAAGACCTACGGCAGGCTCCACTTCAACACCGGGTCCGAGGAGAACGCCTGGGACGCCGAGGCCCCGGCCTGGGCCCTCCGGCTTTGCGATCCCACCCCCGAGCAGGCCGCCCGGTGGAGGAAGACCCTGGAGCGTTTCGCCCTCAACACCCTCTCCCGGCCCGGCGACGTGGGCAAGCCCGGGGTCACGGCGGCCAACGTGTATCCCGATTTCACCGTGGAGAACCACGGCTTCTTCCACATGGACTACATGATCTGCCCC
>JALUZX010000453.1 GCA_027011425.1 Planctomycetota bacterium | reverse complement strand
GTCCGGGAGGACCCGGAACTCCTGGAAGTCCTGGCCGGCCTGGGGGTGGGCGAGGAAGTTCCCCCCGCCGCATACCAGGCCGTCGCCGAGATCCTGGCCTTCATCTACCGCCTGGAGGAAAGCCTCTCCTCTCCTTCCTGACTCCCCCGTCCCGGGCCCCGGGAAGACCAAAGCCCCCCTCCGGCAAGGCCGGAGAATTCCCACAACCGCCGGCAAAAGGGAAGGTTTCCGCCCATGCCTTCCAAGGTCCTCCCTCCCGAAGAAAACAATGCCCTTTTCAAGCAGTGCGCCAGTCCAGGCCCCCAAACCAGCCCGGTCCACACCAGGACGGGGGCAGGGCGGGCCCCAGCCGGGCCTTTGTCCGTGGCCCCCTGGGCTGATCACTAAAAGCGGCAAATTCCCTGAGACAGGGGGTATCAGGCCAGGTGGGTGGGCGCCTCAAGGGTTAAACACCTCTTCCTGGGGGTCCCCCTGGTAAGGAGAGAAAGAAAAAAGGAAAGGGTCACCCGAAAAAAGTAGACGAAAAGAGAACGCAACAAGAGAAAAAGGGCTGGTGGAACCTTTTGTAGCTCAAGAACATACAACCGCAGGTTCCCTGGGGGCCGTCTGAGAAGGGGATAACAAAAAGTTAAAAGTCCAGAACCTAAAATTTTTTTGTTTTTTTTCTTGACCTTCATAGCCCGGGTTTGGAAAAAAGATCCGGAGGTCAAGATGAATTTCAGACCAATTGGTGGATTTTCGGGTCTGATGCAAGGGGATCCCTCCATTTCTCTTCCGGCCGGTTTTTTTAGCCCATTCCCTAGAAGTCCCCCTTCCGGAGTTTTTCTTGTGTGTTTTTTTGGGCCTTCCCCTAGGGCTTTGTTCTCACCTTTTTGGTACAAGCCGGCCCGGGAAGGCTAAAATGAAGTGAAAAGAGGTGTTGCGAGGAGATGTCATGAAAAAGAAAAAAAGAATGAACCGAACGAAAGCCGAACGGCTTCCCTACCTACCTACCTACCTACCTACCTGGTTCTCGGGATCCTTGTCCTCTTCATCATGGTCCTTTTCGCCGCTAGCCCTGCTACCGCCCAGGGACCTTCCGGCAACCCTCCCGCAAGGACCCAATTCGTCCTGAACGTCTACGTGGACCCCATTTACGGGGACGATGCCCTGGCTTCCACCCAGAATCTGGACCAGGCGGGCATGAACCCTGCTCTCCAGACCCACCCCTTGGCAAGCACGACGGGTGCACCCCAGGGCTACTTGATCCACCTGCCCTACGCCTTCAAGACGATCAACGGAACTAGTGGATTCCTGCCCTGGTTTTGGGCTCATTTCGGGTCGAATGGCCTGCCCTGGACCAATGACGAAACCGAAAAAACCGTTGTCGCCGTGGTAATCCATGCCCTCCCAGGTGTGTATGCGCCTTTGGCAGATGGGACTAACAACTACGACCCCAAGAGCCATCTGCCCTACAACGGGGAGAGGTTCCCGATTCCAATCCCGGACCGGGTTGGAATACAGGGGACCAGTGCCTTGAACACTATTTTCAATGCCCGTGGCTATGAGGGACAGCAGTTTGAATCTTCCATTTTCACGGTGGACACCAGGAATCTCGTCATCGGGACCCACGAAAATCCCAATCATTCCGAATGGGAATATTCCTTCATCGACGGGGTGACCATCGAAGGCGCCCGGGGCCAGGCTCTGGGTACGCAACAAGGCAAGGCGGTGAAAGGGGCCGGGGTCGTGATCGAAGGGGAGGCCCAACCCGAGTTTCCCGATTACGAGATCCGGCTTTCCATCACAAACTGCATCATCACGAACAACGTGGTTGGAATAGCGATCGGAGGCGGCCACAATTACAATGGAGGTGGTTCCCTCAATAGGGTGAACCGACCAAAGATCGTCAACTGCACCTTTGCATGGAACTTGGTGGGAATTCTCAAAGCTCCCGATCTACGTTCCTCCATCCCGGGTTACGGGTCGAGCAAACCGGCCATCGTGAATTGCATCTTCGATGCCACTTCTCCTTATACCGGTTCCTCCTCCAGGTCCAATGTTCGGGGATACAAGCCCTTGATTGGGGCCATGTCCGGCTTCGAAGGGTTGCAACCAGGGGACATGATCGTGAATACGATCGGTTCGACTGGGACCCAGATCCTCCAGAATTTCAATGCCTATGAATACGTGAGTTCCACCCAGAAAAGGGTGAACACCGGGGGCGCGATCCCTGGATGGCCGAATTATGCCAACCAGGGCCTCAATGCTTCTCCAAGGGTGGACATTTCCCAGTATACTGGGTTCGGAAATCCTGCGAACCGGGGAAACCTCTACATCAACGATATCCTCTGGAATTACCACAATTTTTCCGGTAATATTCTCCCTTCCAATCATGATCTCTCGCCCCATGACTTCCGTCTCACCTATCACGTTGGGAAGACTCCGGGCGGCGGGGTCGACCGGTCTTCCTCCAACCCGCTCGTTGATGTGGGATTGGATTTCTGTTGCAGCAATTTTCCCATCGTTATGCAAAACGGAACAACCATGAATTACCCCCCTGGCCTTCCTCTGTCTTTCGCGGATTACGCGGCCTATGATTGCGCCGATACTGACATGGAGGGCTTCGGGAACGCCAGGTCCGAAGATTGCTACTGGTACAACCCCAGCAACACCTGGCTGGGGAGCCAGAATTACACCGATCTTGGCGCGGACGAACTGGGTGAGTTGATCATCGCTGGTTACCTGGCGGAAACCACGATCCTCTCCAAGTCGCCCGAGGACCGGCCCGGGGCCCCCAAGCCCTCGGGTTACAACACCTTCGACAATACGGCCATCCTCTTCTTCAATTACATCGGACCCGGGTATTCCAACCCCACGCGGCCGAATTACAACCTTTGGGTAGGCCGGAGCGTGTCGCCTGCTTATAATTATAGGCCCTATGATTGGTGGGCCGACGCCTGGGGGGTGACAGGTCAAACGCCACCCCTTTTTGTACAAGGGCCGGTAACATACAATTACACAACAGGCGAGACAGGCACCATTCGGGCTAGTTTAATTTCGGGCGGGAAAAAGCCCTTTATGCGAAACCTGCTTTGCGATTTTTCCCCTCACCTTTTGAGCGACATTCATCCCTTCTGGGGCATGTACCCCGGCCCTTGGCGTACGAGGCCTACTCCGACAGGAACGGTCAGTACCTTCACGGACGCCTTCGGCTGTAACCCCTGGTTCAAGGGTTTGGGCGGTTCCAGCGGAACGCCCTGGTATGACAACGAGAACCTCTATTACGTCAAGGATACCTACGACGCCTTCTACGGGATCATCAACCCGCCGGGAGCGTGGGCCTACAGCACCCAGGGCGGCTGGCTCGATCCCTGGTCCAACCAGAGCATGCTTGGGCCCTTCGGGTTCAATCCTTCTCCCAATAACATCTACGTCCTCGACCTCACCTGGGGCATCGGGGACACCCGGGGGCCTGACATCGTTCCCGATACCACCCTTACTTGGAGCCAAAATACCTACGTTACGGGATGGCGGTTCAACGCCCAGTTGGCCAACCCGGACAGCCAGC
The DNA here is from genome assembly GCA_027011425.1 of Planctomycetota bacterium. GTDB lineage: Bacteria > Planctomycetota > UBA1135 > UBA1135 > JALUZX01 > JALUZX01. Next base: position 4,812 of record JALUZX010000453.1, on the reverse strand, counting down.
ACCTTTGGACCAATCTCCAGAGCTTCCTTGGTTTGAACTGGGAGAAACTTCCGAACCCTTATGGGGCGCCGGCGCCACCCAAAGTGGAGTCCATCACGGCTCCATCCAAGCCTCTTCGGAAAGAACCATGGTATACTCCGTGGCAGATCAAGGACATAATGGCCAAGAAGAAATAAACTATGGACCGAGGGAGGCCCCTGGTGGGCCTCCCTCCCTTTTCACGGCTGAAGAAAAGAAAAAAAATGAGAGAATGTAGATTTTTCCTGGCGGTTTTCCTTTCCGTATCTCTTTCTCCCAGCCTCCTTCCCGGGCAGACGACTTTCCTGGGGAATCCTAGAAACGGAACTCCCCAGTGGGGGTTTCCCGGGCATGGGGTGCTTGTGGGGGACTTCAACGGCGATGGCTACGAAGACCTGGTCGCCCTCAATTATGACATCATATCGGGCGCCTTGAAAAGAAGGGAGCTTGTCGGAACGGATTCCTCGTTCTGGAACCGCCTTCTGCTCAACCAGGGGAACGGGACCTTCGTGGAATCCCCGGGAAGCCTGCCGAGGGACAACGATATTGAAGATGCGGGCGGCGCCGTTGGAGACATAGATGGAGATGGTGACCTGGACTTTCTCACGGCCGACGTGAATTGGATCTATGTCTACCTCAACGACGGGAAGGGGAGATTCAAGAGGATTCAAAGCGGGCGAGGTTTGCTCCTCAAAGGGGCCGACCCGATCTGGGAGGTTTTCCTGAAAGACCTGGACGGGGACGGAGACCTGGACATTTACGTGGCCACGGCTTCCCGTTTCCTGAATACAGGCCAGGATCACTTCTTCCAGAACGACGGGAAGGGTTGGTTCAAGGATGTGACGGCCACCCATTTGCCAAGGATGCTGGATTATCCCATGACCACGGTTTTTGGGGATTTCGACGGCGACGGGGACCTGGACATCGTCAAGACGAACAAAGTTTCCGTCAGTATAGGTTCAAACAAAGAAACCATTTACTGGGAGAACAAAGGAAGGGGTTTTTTCAAGGATGCTTCCTGGAAAGTGGCGGGGCTCCACACGTTCTGGAAGCTCATGGTGGGGTTCAACAGGAAAGCGGCGGACATGGACGGGGACGGGGACCTGGATCTTCTGTTGGTCCCTTTGGACTGTGGGAGGCCCATGTATATCGCGCTGAACGATGGTAAGGGGAATTTCTCCGACAACTCTCTTCTCCTTGTACCCCCGAAGAAGGGGTGGCCTCAGACGGTCATGCAAGGGAACAATAGGGCAAGAGACACCCTTATCATGGACGTTAACGCCGACGGGAAACCTGACATCATCGGTGGTTCTGCGAAAGATCCTGTTCTTGCAGACATGTATCCCAATCAAGGGGGCAGGCCGAGGTTGTGGTTGAACATGGGAAAAGGGGTTATGAAGGAAGTAACCGATACGCATTTCAAGGGGGTTACCTTAACTGGAATGGTTTATTACTACGAGGGTGACTTTGACAAAGATGGAGACCCAGATTTTGCTTATTCCGGTATTCCTGTGAAGGTTTTTCTCAACGACGGAAAAGGTCATTTTCGGGATGCTACTTTTCTGGATGTTCCCTCCGACGCATCCAGCCCAATGGTATGGGGCAAGCATATAAAATCCGGCGACATCGACGGGGACGGAGATCCGGACCTGGTGGTTGGAACAGCCGGTTTGGGGCCCACTCCCACCAGCGGGATTCCCTTGATTCTTCTGGACAACGACGGCGAGGGGAGGCTCAGGGACGTGACGGCCACGAGGCTTCCAAAGTTCAATTTCCGGGTTTCCACCTCCACCTTGTACGTGGACCTTCATGACCTGGACGGGGATGGAGACCTGGACATTCTCTTCAACTGGGGGACCTCCTACGTCCTTTACAACAACGGGAAGGGAGTTTTCCCTAAATACGATTTTTCCCCTGTGCCCTCCAGTTCCTTGTGGGTATGGCTCGATATGGACGGGGACGGAGACGAGGACGCCGTCAATTCTCCCGACGGTGGGTGTTATGAAAACCTGGGAAAGGGGAAATACAGGCACCGGGTTCTTCCCAAGCCGCCCGGATATCATGGATTTTCGAGTCTTTCCATTCCGTCCGACGTGGACCGGGACGGCAAGAAGGACCTGGTCTGCGTGGACTACCACAATTCCTGGAGGGACGGGATCTGGGTCTTCCATTGGGAAGGGAAGTGGAAGTTCTCCCTCTGGGACCATGTCCGGACAGGGTTGATGGGGCTGGACTACATCCGGGTGAAGGACCTGGACGGGGACGGCTATCCCGACGTGATCGGGAGGGCCGGCTGGGCCCTCAAGAACGACAGGACAGGCCATTTCTCCGTGATCCCGAACACGGGGATCTTCCGCCGGCACGGGGTCACCACGGGGGGAACCCCCCTGGACCAGTTCGAAGTGGAGGATCTGGACGGGGACGGGCTTCCGGAGGTGATTACGGTCGGCGGAGGGGACTGGGACGAGAATTCCGGAATCCCGGGGTGGTTCGGATTAGTGAATGTCTGGAAGAACCTGGGGGATTTTCATTTCACCATCGACTCCCACAGGTGGGTGGAATTGAGGGGGATCGGGATTTTGCCCAGTTGGGGCCAGGTGATGGAATTGGTGGACATCGACCGGGACGGGGACCTGGATCTCCTCCAACAGCCCTTCCCTGGGACCCTGAATATCCGCTACAACCTATTCCAGCAATGCGCCCTTTCCGGTGTTCTTGGACTTGGGAAGAAGGCCCTTGTAAAGGTTTTCGGGATTCCTGGGGACCAGGTGGCCCTTTTCGGGGGAGTGCCGGGGAAGCCGGTCCTATTCCCCGGTATCGGGGTGTTGAGGCTTGGAAACCCCAACTTCTTCTTGAAGGCCGGCCTGCTGAAGGCTGAGAAAGAGCGGTTCAACGCGGTGATGAAGTGGGAGGCCAGGGTGCCCAAGGCACCGGCTCTTCTGGGCGCGGCGATCCGGTTCCAGGCCTTTATCCAAAGGCCCGGGCGGGGCGTTTTCCTGACCGGGTCGGACACAGGTAAGGTAGGCCCCTATTGAGAGGTGGAACATGCGGGGATGGATCAGCTTCTTCTTTGTCTCACTTGTTGGGTGGGGGGCGGCCTTTTCCCAGAATCCGGTGGTGATCCCCAAGGGCCTTTCCGCCAGGGAAGGGAACGCGAAGGTCACGGTTCCAGGGAAATTCGCGCCCGCCCACGCCCAGTTCCTCTACGCCTCTTCGGTCATGCCAAGCGGGCCCTTGACGATCCGGAAGGTAGGCATTCGAAGGGACGGGCTTCTGACGACGGCATTTCAGGCCCACGATTTCGACGTAGAACTTTGGATGAGCCACCTTCCCCGTGACCCTGTGAAAGGTTATGGGTGTTCATGGGCCGGGAACCGGGGCAAGGACTGGACCCAGGTGGCCAAGAAGGTGAAGGTCCGGTTTCCGGCGGACAACAGGCCTTTGCGGCCCCCCGCGCCTTTTACGGTTCGGGTCGCCCTGGACAAGCCCTTTGCCTACAAGGGAGGGGCTTTCCTGGTGGAATGGTCCCTGGGAGCTTCCAAGAACGAGACTTGGGAATGGTATGCCGACGCGGAAAACTGGATTTCCTGGAAGGGGGAACCCAGGGACTGGAAGGTGGAGTATTACGGCGTGGACTATCCCAAGGACCTCTGGATGGGGGTCTATCCTCCTTTTCTTTCGGGGCGCCTTCTCTTCCACCACGTCTTCTTCACCAAGGGCCCTAAGGTGAAAGTGGTGGGGCTTCTGGGGAACAGCACGCTGTATTGGGGCTCCGTGCTTCTTCCCATCCTTCTCCACAAGTTCTCCTTTCCCAAAACTCCCTCCAACATGGGCCCCTGGATCCAGGCCAACGCCCTGGTGTTCCTTGCGGGCGAGACGCCGGCGGGGAGCGTGGTCAACCAGCACCGGCAGGTGGTTCTGGACGGGGGGGCGATTCCCAACAATCCCGGGCTCAAGGGCCTGGTTTTCACCTACCAGGCCCTTGGGATGCTTCCCGACCCCGGGGCTCCCTACGGCTTCTACCTGGAGAGCACCCGAGGGGCCAAATGCACGATCGGAAGCGCTCTGAGCGGCTGGAGCGGGGGCTTCACCTTCTACGGGTATCACGCTAAGGACGCCGGGGAAGCCTGGTATTACAAGCCCTTTGCGCTGGTGATGGAGTTGAGGTGAATAATGTTTCCAAATTATGTGGAAACGTATAGAAAATTTTTAATAAATATTTTTGATCTGATGATACGGATTGTGTTTTTCCTGTATCCTTCCTCGTTGTTTTGGTGTGGGGAGAGGGAAGGAAAGGAAGACCTTTAAGGTTAATTTGAGCTTTTCTTCGCGAAGATCCTTGATGGGGTTTAATGGAGATGTTTTCTCCGATTTTTCAGGCACATTTTTGGGTCTTCCGCAGAATCTGTGGGTCGGGGCGGCGTTGAGAGGGCCCTACTTTCAGCATTCAGCCGGGAACGGCGGGCTCGGGTGCCGGCTGGGGACCGCCCCGCCTCCTCCCCTCGCCGCGCCGCCCCCTCCGAGGGAGGGTGCGGGGCGGCGCGGCGAGGGTATACGGCGGGGCTGACGCCCAAGCCCTGTCCTGAAAGGCGGAATGGCCCGTTTTCCGGCTCGATCCCGGCGCGCCACTTGAATAGGGCACTGATTGACAGACGCGACAAAAGTCTGGTCAAGCTCGTAATCCGGTGGGTGTCTCGGAACTGGCCCCCCGACGTCACGAGCCCGGATCTCCGATCCGGCCTCGCTCCGGCGGGGGCTTCACAACATTTCAAGCTGGGGGAAGGTCACGATTTT
>JALUZX010000452.1 GCA_027011425.1 Planctomycetota bacterium | reverse complement strand
CCTGGCGGTGATCCTCGCCATGGCGGGAGGCTTCACCCTGGTGCTGGGCCTTTCCACCTTCTTCTACCTGGCCGCCCTCCTCCTGCCTCCGGAACCGGCGCCATGAAAAAGGACAGGGAGGCCGCCCGGGCCCGCCCGGAGCGCCCCGCCCGCAAAGGGTGGATCTTCTGGGGCCTGGCCCTGGCGCTGGCGGTCTCCTCTTTCGCCTTCCGCCTCCAGGAGGTTCCGGCCGTGGCGGGAAGCAGGGGATACTGGTTCTGGGACAACGACACGGTGCGCCGTCTTTGCCGCCTGGACCTCCTGGACCGGTCGGGGACCTATCCCGTGGCCAACCATTGGGACGGATACCCCCAGGGAAGCGTCATCCACTGGACCAGGCCCATGGACTGGGCGATCCGGGCCCTGGACGGGCCGGCCTCCCTCTTCCTTCCCCGGGCCCGCCAATACGAGGCCGGCGCCGCCCTGGCCGGCCCCCTTCTCTCCCTCCTCTCCCTCCTGGTCCTCCTTTGGGCCGCCCGCAGGCTCCTCGGGGAGGGTCCCGCCCTGGCGGCGGGCGTCTTCTACGCCTTCTCCTACTCCTGCGCCAACGTCTCCTGGTTCGGCAACGGGGACCACCAGAACCTCCAGCACCTTTTGCTCCTGGCATCCCTCCTCCTGGGGCTCCTCGCCCTGGAGAAGAAAGCCGAGAAAGCTCCCAAATTCACCGCTCTCCTCTCGGGGGCCCTGATGGGAGGCGCCGTCTGGGTCTCCACCGAATCCATGCTCCTTCTCTACCTGGCGGCCCTTCTTCTCTTCCTGCTGGAATGGCGTGCCTCCTCCCGGGACGAAAGGCCCCTTTCCCTTCCCTGGGCGGGGGGTCTTTTCGCCCTCCTTCTTCTCGGCCACCTGGTGGAACATCCCCATACGCCTTTCGCCTTCCTCTGGGACCAGGTCTCCCTCTTCCAGCTCCTCCAGGCGGGGACGCTCCTCCTCTTCGCCGCCCTCCAATCCCTGCGCATCCCCTCCCGCCTCCGCCCCTTTTCCTCGGCGGGGATCGCCCTTCTTTTTGGAGGCATCCTCCTGGTCCTCTTCTTCGGCCGGGCCTTCGCCGGGGAGACGGCCCGGTTCCGCCTTGTGGATCCCTGGCTCCAGAACGATGTGAGCGAATACAGAACCCTCTTCACCGACGGGATCTCCTTCACTCTCCTGCCCGCCTTCTCCCGTTTTTCCTTCCTCCTCGCCGCATTTCCTATCATCGTCGCCGGGGCATGGAAGTCTCCCTCCCTCTCCCGTGAAGGCAGGTTCTTCCTTTGCGCCTGGGGGATCTTCGGCCTGGCCCTGGCCTCGTGGGAGGTGAAACTGGCCCACCTCTTCGCCATGGCCTTCCCCCTCCTTCTCGGCCTGGCGGCCTGGGAAGGACCGGCCCTCTGGGAGAGGCGGCCCTCCAGGCTCAAGGTCTACCGGGGAGCGGGTTTCCTTCTTTTGGGCGCAGCGGCCCTGACCTCCCTGCCCACTCCGCCCCACCGCCGGCCCCGGGTGGCGCAGACGGAAGAGCTGATCTCCGAACTCTGCCGGGACCTCCGCGCCCTGGACGAAGGAGGAAAAAAGGGCTCCGTCCTGGCCCCATGGGAGTTGGGGGCCAAGCTCATGTATTACGCCCGGGTGCCCGTGGTCGCCTCGGGCTACCACCGCAACATCCTGGGAATCCTGGACGGGATCCGGGTCTACACGGCCCGGCCCGGCAGGGAGGAACAAAGGGCCCGGCAGATCCTGAGGAACCGGCGGACAGCATACGTGGTGGCCTACTTCGACCGCGGGATCCTGCTGACCGCTCCCGCCGTCCTGGGGGAGAAGGCGGTCCTGGCCAGGTCCACGCCCTACGGCCTGGCCTTCACCGACCAGGCCAGGCGGACCCTCCTCTGGCGCCTTCGTTACGGCCCCGGGGTCCGGGGGTTCAAACAGGTCAAAGAGTCCGACGCCATGGTGGTGATCCCCCCCTCCACAGAACCCGAGCCGTTCTACCGGATCTACCGGTTCGAACCGGAATGAAAAGAGGCCTTTCGAAGAATCTGTGGGAGAGGGGGGCGTTAAAAGGCAAAGTTCGCCCTTCATCCTGGAACGGCGGGCAAAGGCCCGGCTGGGGCCCGCCCCGCCCACGTCCTGGCGCGGGCCTGCCAGGTTTGGGGTCTTTCGTTTGCGCACCACTTGAAAAGGGCACTGATTGACAGACGCGACAAAAGTCTTGTCCAGTTCGTGACTCGGTGGTTGCGCCGGAACTGGCCCCCCGACGTCACGAGTCCGGATCTCCGATCCGGCCTCGTTCCGGCGGGGGCTTCACAACATTTCAAACTGGGGGAAGGTCACGATTTTTTTGGGATTTTCGAAGGTTGGGG
>JALUZX010000451.1 GCA_027011425.1 Planctomycetota bacterium | reverse complement strand
CTTCTGCGGCCCGGCGGTGGGCCGCAGAAGAGGGAAAAGGGCGTCCCCGGGGCGGGACCTTGCCTCTTCTCCCCCGGGAGGCGAAGAAGAGGTCCTTCCCGGGGACCCGGACGCCTTGGCGGAGCAAGGTCGATACGACCTGGCCGTGGCGGCCCTCCTGGTCCGGGCCCTGGAGAAGACGGGCTGGTCCCGGACCGGGAGTTCGAGAAGCCTCACCGCCCGGGAGGTGCTGGGCAGGCTCTCCCGGGAAGACCCCCGAAGGGAGACCCTGGCGGCGATCCTGGGGCCCGTCGAGGCGGTGCGGTTCGGCGGGAGACCGGCCACGGCGGAACTCTACGGAGAACTCCGGGCCCGCTTCCTGGACCTGGACCGGCCGGAGGAGGCGGTCGAGGGCGGCCGGCCCGGGAGGGAAGGGCCGTGAAGAAGAGAGGGCCTCTCTTCCGGTCTCCCCGGGTTACACGGGTCCTTCTTCTGGGCGCCGCCCTGGCGAGTCTTGCCTTTTCCCTGGTCCTGGCCTCCCGGGAACCCCTTCCGCCGGCGAAGGAGGGGGAGGCCCATTCCTTCAGCAAGGGGCCCGTGGGCCACCAGGCGTTCTTCGAGTTCCTCCGGGCCCTGGGGGTGGACGCCCGCCGTTTCCGGAACACGGCCTTCGACGCGCCCAGGGATCCCCTGTTCTTCATCGAACCGCGCCCGGAGGCCTTTTTCGGAGGAAGGCAATTCTCCCTGGCCGATGCCTTGGGGGGGCGCGTCCAGAGGGGCCTTCCCACGGTGCTGGTCCTGCCCAAGTGGCGGTGGAACAAAAAGAAGAAGGCCTTCCAGCTCCTGGATCTCCCCTCTGCGGCCCGGGTCCTGGCGGCGGCCTTTCCCGGCGGGGACGGGCCCGGGCTCGCCAGGGCGCCCCTGCCCGGGAGGAGGAACGAGAAGGGCGCGGTCCTCGTGCCGGGCCGGGCGGGGATCCCAGATGTCCTTGTGGACCTGCCCGATCCCCAGGTGCTCCGGTTGAAAGGTTTCGGGGAGGTCCTCCTGGGCCGGCCCGAGGCCTGCCTGGCGGCGGCCTTTCCCGACAGGGATGGACCTCTCTACCTGGTCTCCGACCCGGACCTCCTCCACAACTTCAACCTTCACAGGGGAGACCACGGCGCCTTCTGGGCCGCCTTCGTGGAGAGGATCCTCCACCCGGAGAGGGTGTACGTGGAGGAGGTCTTTCACGGCCTGGGCCGTATTCCTTCCCTCGGGCGGGTGCTTGCCGCCTTCCCGGGCTCCCTCTTGCTGGCCCAGGGGATCCTCCTCCTGCTTGGGCTGGCCTGGGCCTCCTTCCACAGGTTCGGCCCGGTCCGGGACCCGGACCCCCCCCGGGGGCGGGGCCCGGCGGTCCTGGTGGACGCGGCGGGAAGGCTCCTGGCCGCCGCACTGGACGAGAAGGTCCTCGCCCATGATTACGTGGAGGGGATTCTCAGGGATACGGCTGGGAGGATGGGCCTTCCCCCGGCCGGAGACCTCCAGGCCCTGGCCCGGGCCCTGGACGAGGCGGCCCGGCGGCGGGGGGCGCCTCCCGGCGCGGCGGAGGCCCTGGAGGCCGTGGAGGAGGGCCGGGAAGAAGGGGGCCGCCTGGCATGGGAGTTCAGGCGGAGGCTGCTCTTTGGGAGTGAGGCGGAGCGCGATAGAAAGGTGAACGTCCATGGAGATCGGTGAGCTTCCGGAACGCTTCGAATCCCTGGCCGGGGAGATCGGGAAGGCGGTGCTCGGCTCCAGGGAGCTGACCCGCCGGTCCCTGGCGGCCTTCATGGCCGGGGGGCACGTCCTCCTGGAGGGTCCCCCCGGCGTGGCCAAGACCCTCTTCGCCCGGGCCTTCGCCCGCTCCCTGGGCCTGGATTTCCGGCGGATCCAGTGCACCCCCGACCTCATGCCGGGGGACGTGCTCGGGACCAACCTCTTCGATTTCCGGAGCCAGGAATTCCACCTGACCCGGGGCCCCGTCTTCTGCGAGTTCCTCCTGGCGGACGAGATCAACCGGACTCCCCCCAAGACCCAGGCGGCCCTGCTGGAGGCCATGCAGGAGGGGGCGGTCACCATCGACGGGGTCACCCATCCCCTCTCTCCCCTCTTCTTCGTCGCCGCCACCCAGAACCCCATCGAGCACGAAGGGACTTATCCCCTTCCCGAGGCCCAGCTGGACCGGTTCCTCTTCAAGCTCCTCGTTTCCTATCCACCGGAAGAGGACGAAGTCCGTGCCGTCCAGGCCCATTCGGGAGGGGCCGCCATGCCCGACCTGGACGCCCTGGGAGTGAAGCCCCTCTTCGACAAGGACGAGGTCCGGGCCCTTCGCTCCCTGCCGGCCAAGGTCCACTCCGAGGATGACATCGCCCGGACGAGG
>JALUZX010000450.1 GCA_027011425.1 Planctomycetota bacterium | reverse complement strand
CTTCCCGGGACTTCCACCGGCGGGGAAGCCCCGGGAAGAGGGGAAGTCTACCCCGAGAAGAATCTCCCTCCACTCCTCCCTTGCCCCCCGGTGCCTCCTTTCATAGGCTCCCCACGGTTGCCTTTCGCCTCGGGACGGAGGCTTCCGCCCCCGTCCAGCCTGTTTGCGAACCCAGTCCAAGGGAGGTCGAACCATGCGCTTTCTCCAGATCTTTACGGCTGCCGCCCTCGGCGCGGCGCTCGCGGCCGGTCCCCTTCCCGCCCAGGAAGGTGGAAATACGGCCCAGGAAATCCAGAAGCTCCGCAGGGCCATCCAGAAGCAGCAGAGGGAGATCGATGCCCTCCAGAGGCAGCTCGGGGGGCCCAACGCCAAGCCCGGACAGAAAGGTTTCCTGAGCCTGGCCGGGGAGCACATCAACTTGAGGGGGTGCCTCGAATTCGAGTATTTCGGCGCCCAACCCGAGAGCGTCCCCAATTACCTGAGCGGGGGCACCCCATCGGTGGGGAAGGTCAAGGGGACGGACTTCCACCTGGACAGCCTCACGATCTTCGCCGACGTGGACTTCATCCAGGACGTCTACCTGCGCACGGAACTCCAGTTCCTGGGCGGCAACGAGGACAAGGCCCCCGACGCCGGCCACGACTACGAAGTGGACCTTCCCCAGGCCTACTTCTCCTTCGACAACATCCTGGTGAACCTGGCCGGCCTGGACGATCCCCTCCACACCTTCATCCAGCTCGGCGTCATGCGTCCCTGGCAATACGTGATGTTCCCAAGGCACACCGAGACCTACGGTCTACCGGAAACCCTCTTCTACCGGGACTCCCGCACGGGCCTCCGGATCGGCGGCCAGACCGACGGCGGGTTCTTCTACAGGTTCTGCCTGGACGACGGGAACCAGTTCCGGATCATGAACGCCGGCGACTACTACAAGGGATACATCCAGGTCCTCCAGGACGACGAGGACAACGACGGGCCATCCCACCACAAGGACATGGAACTCGGCGTGGGGTGCACCCAGGACTTCGAAAACGGTTTCAAGACCAGGGCCGCGGTCTGGTATCGCTACGGCAAGCTCAACCACGACCAGAAGCAGGTCCTCCGCGACGCCAGGCTCGGGTTCGGCGATCTCAATAGTTCCAGCAAGAAACGCCGCCTGGGCGCCGTCTTCGCCACGGACTACACCTCCGATTTCGGGGTCCTGGGCCTGCAGGCGGAGTGGCACGACGCCAAGGACGCCAACCTCAACCGGCGGGCCTGGGCCATCCAGCCCTCCTTCAAGTTCCTCTTCGACGGAACCCTCTACCAGGAACGGCGGTTCTTCAACAGCCTGGAGCTGCTCTACCGCTTCTCCTCCCTCAGGGTCTTCGGAGAGGCCCCCTCCTGGAGCACGCCCCCCGACTCCGCCCTGGCCGCGGCCGACCTCAGGATGCACACCTTCGCCGCCATCCTGGAGGTCACCTACAACGTGAAACTCTCAGCCGAATACACCGTCGTGGAAGAGGGGTCCGATCACTCGATCGACAACAACGAGTTCCTCATCCACCTGGGCATCGACTTCTAGGAAGCTGATTCCCCTTCCCCCGGGGCCGGCTCTACGGCCGGCTCCGGGGGAGAATCGGCCCTTTCCTCCGCCGCGAGGATTTCCCGGGCCGTGCAATTCTCCGGTCCCGTCCACTCCACCAGGATGGGCCCCATCACCTCCTCCTGAATGCACTTGGCGTATCCCAGGCGCACAACCTCCAGGAGGGCCACAAAGACGGACACGAGCCCCATCCTCCCCTCGCCTGGATCGAAGAGCCTCTCGAAGGGGGCCCTTTTCTCCCGCTGAAGGCGCTCCAGGAGAATCGTCAGGTAGTAGGAGAGTGGCTTCTTCTCCCCCTTCACCCGGAAGGTCCGGTTCAGTCCCACCTGGTCGGCCAGCCCGGCATAGAGCTGGGCCAAGGCCCAGGCGTCCAGGTCCTCCAGGTCCAGGACTTCTTCCTCCGCCTCACCCTGGATCTTCTCTCTCCAGCCCTTCCCGTGCATGAGGCCCCTCAGCCGCCACTTCTCCCCGAGGATCCTGGAGGCGTCCCGGAAGACCTTGTAGTCCAGCAGGTGGCGCACCAGGTCCTCCCGCGGATCCAGGACCTCCTCCAGGTCCACCTCCTCCCGGGGAAGGACCTCCCGGGACTTGATCTCCAGGAGGTTGGAGGCCATGACGAGAAAGTCCGCCGCCTCGTTGACGTCGATCTCCCCAAGTCTCTCAAGGTAAGCGAGATACCCCTCCAGGAGGAGAGAGATGGAGACGTCGCGGATGTCCACCTCCTGCTCCCGCACCAGGTGCAGGAGGAGGTCCATGGGCCCCGAAAAAGCGTCCAGCTCGACTCGAAATTCAGCCATGCCCGCATTCTACCCCGCCAGGGTTATAATCCCGCCACTCGACCCAGGGCGGCTCGCCGGGGAGGTTCTCCCCAGGAAGGAAAGAATGGACACCAAGGTCGGCTTGGCCCGTGAAGTGATCCTCCAGGAAGCCAGGACTCTCCAGTCCCTGGCGGAACGCCTGGAGGAGGAGCCTTTCTCCAGGGCCGTGGATCTCATCGTGGGATGCAAAGGAAGGGTGGTAGTCTCGGGCATGGGCAAAGCCGGGCTCATCGCCAGGAAGATCTCCGCAACCCTCTCCAGCACGGGGACCCCCTCCCTCTACCTCCATCCCGCCGAAGCGGTCCACGGCGACCTGGGAAGGGTCCTGGAGGAGGACGTGGTCCTCATCCTCTCCAACTCGGGGGAGACGGAAGAAGTGGTTCGCCTCCTGGATCCGGTCAAGCGGATCGGTGCCGCTTTGATCGCGCTCACGGGCAACAGGGACTCCACCCTGGCCCGCTGGGCGGACCTGGTCCTCGATCTCGGCACAATCGACGAGGCGGGTGGGGGATTCGCGCCCACCGCTTCCACCACGGCCATGCTCGCCATGGGGGACGCCCTGGCCCTGGCCGTCCAGAAGGAGAGGAACTTCGCCCCGGAAGACCTGATCCGGTTCCACCCGGGAGGCTTCCTGGGACGCTCCCTTCTCAAGGTCAAGGAGATCATGCGCTCCGGGAAGAAGACCCCCCTCGTCCGGGAGGAGGATTCCGTCAAGGACGTGGTCCTGGTGATGACCACCACCCCGGGGAGGCCCGGGGCGGCCATCGTCGTGGACGGCGCAGGGCGCCTTTCGGGGATCTTCACCGACGGCGACCTGAGAAGGCGCCTCCTGGAGGGATCCCCTTCCCTCCTGGAGAGGCCCGTCCGGGAGGTCATGACCCGGGACCCCAAGCGCATCCTCCAGGACAAGCTGGTCTCCGAGGCCCACCGGGTATTGCGGAACAACAGAATCGACCAGATTCCCGTGGTGGACGAAGAAGACCGCCCCGTGGGAATCCTGGACGTCCAGGACATCCTCGACTTCAAGACCCCGTGAACCCCATGGAAATCGACCGGGAACGCTGGAAGAACATCCGCATGCTCGTCCTGGACGTGGACGGCGTGCTCACCGACGGAACGATCCTCTACGACGGCGAGGGGAGGGAGACCAGGACCTTCCACGTCCACGATGGAAGCGGAATCGTCCACCTCAAGCAGGGAGGCCTCATCCCGGCGGTCATCTCGGGGAGGGATTCCGCGGCCGTGCGCCGGCGTCTCCGGGACATGGGGGTGGAGCACTTCAGCCTGGGCCGGCACAAGAAGCTCCCTGAATACCGGAGAATCCGGGACCAGTTGGGCCTGGAAGACGAGGAGATCGCCTACATGGGCGACGATCTCCTGGATCTTTGCCTCCTCACCCGGGTGGGATTGGCCTTGACCGTCCCCGGGGCGAGACCTGAGGTCAAGGAGGTCTGCCACTACGTGACCCGTGCCCCCGGAGGAAAGGGGGCCGTGCGCGAGGTGGTGGAGCTTCTCCTCAAGGCCCAGGGGAAGTGGGAACGGATTGTGGCGAGTTACCGGATATGAAATACCTGGTCAGGTTTCTCCTGGTTCTCGGCCTCGGCCTGGCCGTTCTCTGGGCGGCCGTAGGCAAGGAGGGAATCTTCCCCTCCCGGGAGAACCCCGGCGAGGAGCCCCCCGTCCAGGGCCCCCACGTTCCGGCCATCCGGGTGAACCAGGGAGGAGGGGCCATCTCCATGGCCCCCAGGGGAAAGTTGAACATCCGTTCCTCCCGGGCCCGGAAACTCCCCGACGGAACCATCCTCCAGGTCCTCCGTTACAGCCTGGAGTCGGCCAACGCCCAGCCAAATCCGGATGGCACATACACCCTCTTCAAGGCGGTCCTCACCTTCTACAAGGGCCGGCGAAGACCCGTCCCGGCCGCCCTCATCCGGGCCCGGAAAATGACCCTCTCCATGGTCACCGGAAAGGAAGGGATCCGGCCCATGGAAAACCAGGAGATGTCCCTGGAGGGCGTGTTGATCGAGACGGGGAAAGCCTTCCAGGGAGGAGCCCTCCGCCTGGAGACGGAGAAGCTCCTGGTCAAGACCACGCGGGAAGAGACCCGGTTCAGGACTCCTTCCACGGAAGCGCCTTTCCTCCTCTCGGGGCTTCTGGCCGGGGGGAACCTGGACATGAAGGGCCTGGGCCTGGAGGGCGCCCTTCCCGCCCCGGAGGTGGAGGGGGGAAAAGAGGCCCCAAAAAAGGCAGGAAACCCTTGTTTCCGTTTCCTCGGGCGTTCGGCCAACCAGGGAACCTGGAAGAGGAAGGGCGGGGGAACGATCCGTTTCTCCTGCGCCGGACCTTTCCTCCTGGAGCGGGGAAAGGGCAAGGACCTGGTCCGTGTGGCCATGGAAAGGGACGTAAAGGTGGCAAGGGAGGCACCCGGAGGGCCGGCGCACCTCTCGGCCTCCTCCTTGACTGCATACTTCCTGCCCGGGAATGCATCGACCGCCCCCGGTGGGGGAAAACCCGGGGGACGGATCCGAAAGGTCTTCGCCGCGGGAAGCCCAATGAGCCTGGAATCGCCGGAGGGGAAATTCCTGTCCCGCGAAATGACCGCCTTCTTCGGGACGGACGGGTCCTTCCTGGCCATGAAAGCCGTAGGGGAACCCTCCGTCTCGGGGAAACGTCCTGACGGAACCACCTTCCGCGCCGGGTGCCCCGGACCCATGACCCTGGTCTCTCTGGAGAAGGAACCCCTTCCCATCGGTCCGCTCTCCTCTCTGCCCGGGACGGAAAAGGCCCTTCCCGCATCGCTGGTCACCCTGTCCGGGCGGGCGGGGATCACCCTGTCCGGCAAGGAAGGACCCGGATCGCTCAATGCACAGAAAGGCATACGGATCCTTCTCTCCCGGGACAAGGAGATCTTGTCCCTGGCGGCCTTCGGTCCCACGCGCATCGAGGCTCCTGGGATCGAGGGATCCACCGACCAGGGGATCACCCTGGTCCAGTCCCCCTTCTTCGCCGCTTCCGGAAGGGCCCGGACTCTCTTCCATTCCCCCGGCCGGACCGTTCCGGCCCGGTTCTCCGTCACCGCTTCCGGAAAGGAAAAGAAGAGTGGGTTCGCCCTGGAGGGAATCGGTTTCCTGGAAAGAGAATCCTACCCGCCGGACAAGACGGTCCTTCTCTCCCGTGCCGCCGGGCCCCGGGGATATCTCCGGGCCCGGGCGTCCACGGACAAGGGGAAGATCCTCCTCGACGGGGCCAGCCGCCTGGAGGTGACCAGGACGGGCAAGGAAGAGGCGCGGATCCTGGCCTGGAAGGATTTCCCCGGGTTCCTGAGGGTTTGCTTACCCGCCAGGGGGCTCACCGCCTGGGCGGCCCGGCTGGAGGGCAAGGGAAGAAAGACGCGTCTTTTCGGCAGGCAGGGTGAACCCCTGCTCCTCACGGCTCCCGTTGAGGACAAGGAGGGAGGATCCACCCGGATGCGGCTTCTCGCCGGGGAAGCCCAGCTCCAGGAGGGGAAGACCCTGCTTCACGCCACGGGGGGGGTGAAGCTCCGCTTCCAAGGCAAGAGCCTCCTTCCCGGGGCCGAAGGGGGGACGACCGCCCTCTCCGCCGAGGAAATGTTTCTCTTCGCCGAAAAGGGCGGGGAAAAGCCAGCGGCCGCCCTTCTTTCCGGAAACGTGGCCATCCGGGTGGAAAGAGACAAGGAGACCACCCGCGGCAAGGGGAGGGACCTTTGGATCGCCCTGGGCCGGAAACAGGCGGTCCTCTCCGGTTCTCCCGCACGGATCCACGCAGTTTCCGGGGAGGGCCGGAGTCTCACGGTTCTCTCCGAGATCATCCGCCTCTCCAGGGAGGAGACCGTGGCGGGGGACCTTGCTTCGGGGATCGGAGGAAGGATCCTCATCGAGTCACGCCGGGGAGCGTTCGGGGCGCCTGCGCCCAAGGGCTCCATGATCGAGGCGGTCTGCGGGATGCCCATCCACCTCAAAGGGGATTTCCTGGTCTTCCCCGGGGCTTCCATCCTCAAATGGATCAGCAAGGGCGTCCCACAGGGAGAGAGACCCACCCTTATATGCGGATCCATGGTCGCCAAGAAAGGACCGGGAGGGGGCGAACCCTTCCTCTGGATCCGGGGAAAGAACGGCGTGAAGTTCAAGAAGGGAGTCTTCCGGGGAACGGGGGACAGCCTATTCTTCCAGCCCGGCCCGGGAATCCTCAGGATGGAAGGAGGAAAGGGAAACTGCCGGTTCGGAATCGGAGACCTTGCCTTCCAGGGGAAAAGGATCACCTTGAACATCCACGACTTCACCTGGAAAGTCGAGAATTCATTCACCCGCCGCGTCCCCCTGGCCGCGTCGGTCGGAACGAACCAGGGAGGAATCCGTTGAAGGCGTCCCTCCCCACCCTCCTCCTGCTCTCCTGTCTTCTCTTCGCCGTCCCGGGCCCTGCCCAAGGGGAGAAAGGGAAGAAAAAGCCCTCCAAGCCCGCCCTTCCCGGGGGGATGTCCGCCCTGGAGGAGACCTGGGCCGCCTGGAACCTGGTGGTTCCCCATCCCCGGGACCCGGATCTTCTGGTCATGGTGTTATGGGGGGGCTTTCTCTTGCGGTCCAAGACGGCCGAGGTGCGGGGCCGGCGGGCCATGGTCTTTTTGGACAAGGACATCTGGGTCCGCTCGGGAAGGGAACTCCTGGCAAGCCCCACTCTGCCGCCCACGGTAGGACTCTCCCCTCCCCGTTCCGGAGGGGAACGGCCCCTCCGGGGGCTGGCCCGGGTCCTGGAACTCCTGGCCGGGCCGGCCTTGAAGAAGAAAAAGGGGCGGTCTCCCGGGGACCTGGTCCGAAGGCTCGCAGGTTCCCAGGCCCGGGCGGCCCAGGCCTTCTACGCCGAAGGGAAGGTGATCGTCCGGGAAGGGGACGTCCAGGTTCTCCGTGCGGACAGGCTCTACATGAACCTCCAGGACGGATCCTTCACCGCCGAGGAGGCCCGGCTCCGCCTGCCTGCCCTGACCCCTGGCGGGACCCAGGCCGTCCTGGCCGTAAGGGCTCCCCTGGTCACGGAAAAGGGCGGCAGGATAGAGGCCGAGAACGCCGCCATCACCTATTGTGATTACGTGGTCCCGCATTATTACGTCCAGGTGGGGAACCTGCAGGGATGGCGGGAGGGAGAGTCCTGGGTCTTCCGCACCTGGAACAACACTCTCCGCATTCATTCCATCCCCGTCCTCTGGATTCCCAAGCTCACCTGGAGGACCGGCGACAAGGGCCCCCTTCCCTTGAAGGCCGTCGAGGCGGGCCGCTCCTCCAAGTTCGGGCCCTTCCTATTCACGGTCTGGGGGCAGAGCCTGCGCGGCGAAGGCAACTCCCTGGACCGGGCCCTGGGCCTCCCGGGGAAAGGCTTCAAGGGGGATTGGCGATTCCGGACGGGAGTTTCCAAGGAGAGGGGCTTTCCCCAGGGCCTGCGCCTCCGCTACGAACTCCCCGGGTATTATTACGGGGAAACGGGCGGATTCTGGCTGAGGGACGAGGGGGACTTCCACAAGGGGCCCGTCCGCGAAGAGTGGGACGGGGGAAGCCTCCCCAGGCGCAGGTGGCTCAGTTACACGGAAAACCGGTTCTTCCTGGCCGACCAGGTCCACCTGGACGTCCAGGACTTCCATGCCGGGGACCCCGGCGTCTACCCCGAGTTCTACGAGGGCAGGGACAAGAGGCACGAACTCCCCGAGACCAGCGGGAACCTTGTCTGGGCCTCGGGGAACAAGGAGTTCTCCCTGCTTGGACGGTGGGAGACCACGGGTTTCTCCTACGGCGACGACCGGGCCCTGGCGCCGTCCTTCGTGGAGCACGCCCCCTCTGGACGCTTCCTCTGGGTGGGGAACACCCTGGCGGATCTTCCCTGGGGGCAGAGACTCACCTGGAGCCTGGAGGCCGAGTCGGGCAACTACCGGATCAACTACATCGACGACATGAAGAGGTCCCCCCGCCAGGTGCGCCGGACCTTCACGGAGATCGAGGCGGCCGGC
>JALUZX010000449.1 GCA_027011425.1 Planctomycetota bacterium | reverse complement strand
GTCGAGCTGGACTGGACCGAGTGGGGCGAGCGGACCTTTCCCGCCCCCCTCCGCCCCCGTTTCCTCCGTGAGGATCCTCTCGCCGAGCTGGGGGAGGCCTACTTCGGTTCCATCCCGGCCGCCTTCCGGAGGCCCAACAGCGCCCTCTACTCCAACCTGGCCCGGGAGATCCGGGAGAGAGGAATCGAGGGCATTCTCCTGGTCCGGCCCCTTTCCTGCGATTTCTGGCAGGCCGAGGCGGCCCGGCTGGCCGAGTGGTCCTCCCTTCCCGTGGTGGAGGTGGACCTGGCCGGGGAGGGAGGGTCCCTGGGAAGGGTGGAGTCCAGGATCCAGGCCTTGCTGGAGGTCCTGCGGTGAAGCCCCGGGTCCGGCAGATCACCCTGGAGGAGTGGGAGGTCCGTTACGCCGAGTTGAAGGCCGCCGGACTGGAGGAACCTTTCTACGGGGGTCCCCTGGGGCGGCACGTGCGCGACGGGGATCTCCGCCTCCCCAACCTCAGGTTCGACCCCTCCCGCCAGGCCCTGAGGCTCTGGAACTTCCTGCTCACCGAGGAGGAGAGACTCTACGCGGCCCGGGAGAGGGGGTGGACCATCGTGGGGACCATGAAGGACCTGGGGACCATCCCTGTCATGGCCTACTCCCTTCCCAAGACCCTGGCCTTCTACCCCGACGGGGCCTGGTGGATCCCCTGCGTCATGGAGCTGAGCGCCGGTCTCCTGGAGGCGGCCGACGCCCTGGGGGTGGGGGAGTCCTTCTGCCCCGTCCGGGCCATGCTCGGGGCCTTCCTCCAGGACGCCCATTTCCCCAACCCGGATCTCCTCACCTGCTCGGTGGGGGCGGTCTGCGACGATTTCTCGGCCGTCGCCCAGCGCCTCAACGGCCTGGGCTTCCCCGTCCTCTGGTGGGAGATTCCCTACCGCCGAAAACCGGACCCCGGCGAGGAGGAAGTGGACCTTCCCGGCGGGCTCCGGGCGCCCCGTTCCCAGGTGGAGTTCGTGAGAGGCGAGCTGGAGAGGGTGGGGGAGCACCTGGAAGAGGTCTCGGGGGAGGCCCTCACCCCGGCCCGGCTCGCCGCGGGCATCCGGGGCGCCAACCTGGTGCGCCGGACCATGGGAGAAATCCGGCGGATGGTCTTCACCGCCCCGGTCTGCCCCCTTCCGGCCCTGGAACTCTTGATCGCCGAGATGATCGTGATCCACTTCTGCTCCGACCGGGAGGAGGCGGCGGCGGTCCTTTCGGACCTGGAAGGCCTGGTGCGGGAGAGGGTGGAAAAGGGCGCGGGGATCCTGCCCGAGGGTGCGGTCCGGCTCTTCTGGGTGAACCCCGTGGCGGACCTCAGGGTGATGAACCTCATGGAGGAGTGCGGCGCCAGGCTCTGCGGAACGGACTTTCTCTTTCCCCACGGCCTGGACCCCATCGACGAGACCCTTCCGCCCCTGGAGGCCCTGGCCCGGGCCGCCCTGGCGGACCCCATGGTGGGGCCCGGGCGGGAGAGGGCCGAGAGGATCGCCCGGGAGGCCCGGAACTTGGGCGCAGAGGCGGTGCTGGTCTCCCGGATTCCCGGGGCGAGTCACTGCGCCCGGGAGGGGGAGGTGATCGCGCGGGTCGTGGAGGAGAATCCGGGGCTTCCTGTTGCGGAGATCGAGGTGCCGCCCCTGGCGGACGCCTTGCTTCCGGCGATCCGCAACAGGCTGGAGGCCCTGGTGGAGGCGGTTTTGCAAAGGAGGCGGAATTGATCGCAGCGGGCATCGACGGCGGGTCCAGGACCTTGAAGGGGGTTCTCCTGGAGACCGGAAGCGGGCGGGTCCTGGCCCGGTCGGTCCGGGACCAGGGGGTGGAGCACGAGCGCCTGGCCAGGGAGGTCCTGGAGGAACTCCTGGAGGAGGCGGGCGCCGGCAGGGAGGAGGTCGGGGCCGTCACGGCCACGGGCTACGCGCGCAACATGATCTCCTTTGCGGATTACCGGATCACGGAGATCTCCTGCCATGCCGCCGGGGTGTCCCGGATCTTCCCGGAGGCGAAGTCCATCGTGGAGATCGGGGGCCAGGACAGCAAGGTGATCCGCCTCGGGCCGGGGGGAAGGGTCCGGGACTTCGCCATGAACGACCGGTGCGCCGCCGGGACGGGGAGATTCTTGGAGATGACGGCGGTCAAGCTGGAGGTAAGCCTGGAAGGCCTGGGCAGGCTGGCCGGGTCGGCCCGGGAGCCCTCGCCCATCTCGAGCATGTGCGCCGTATTCGCGGAGACCGAAATCATCGGGCTTCTGGCCTCCGGGGCCTCCAGGGAAGACATCGCCGCGGGCGTGGAGGAGGCCATGGCGCGGAGGGTGGTCGCCATGGCGGGCCGGAAGCTGGAAAGTCCTCTTGTCTTCACGGGAGGGG
>JALUZX010000448.1 GCA_027011425.1 Planctomycetota bacterium | reverse complement strand
CCCCTTGTGGTGGTCTTGGGATCGCAGGGAGACCGCCGGGCGACCCGGAGAGCCGGGCGTATAGCTTGGCCGCCTCGGCGGGGGCGAACCATTTTCCCTCGTCCCCTTGAAATTTTTCGTTTGATATATCCTTAAGAAGGGAAAACAGCATTCCCAGGGGCAAGAAAAGTCATCCAATTCCCAGCCACCCCACAGAAAAGCAGTGAATCCCACTCGGGAGGCGACCACCTCCTCGGGCCGCAAAAAATCGAATTTCATCCGGTCCCCTAGAAATGCCAGGTTGCGTAGAGAAACAACCGCAAGCCCCGGATTAGTTTAAGGAATACCCATGGGATTTTACGCTCTCCTACTTCCCTTGGAAGGACATCAGAGCCCGGGAGAATACTTTGGGGTCGAGTTTTACGGTATGGCTCAGCGGGGAAAGGGGTTCAGGAGGAATTTGGAGGGTCTCCTTCTGCAAAGTTCGGCATTTGTGGACTCTTCCCCCCTTCCTTGAGACGAGGTAGAGATCGATCCGCCTTTTTCCAGGGCCTCCCACCAGGATGCGGCATTCCCCCTTCTCGTCGAACTCGCCGATGCCTCCGGTCGTCATCCATTCGGAGTAATAGCGGCTGAAATCCTGATAGAATCCGGTTGCCATGTAATTCATGGGCAGGCAAGTGGGAACCTCCCTGGCTCCGATTCTGACACCTTCCGGCAATGTGGGAACCCGCCCTGAAAGGGAAAGCTCAAGGGGGATCCCCTTTCGCAGTGTCACCTTCGCGGAAGGGCCGGATACCTCCACTACCTGGTCCCGGATTCCCGGTCCTTTCAGGAGAATCCTGGCGGGAAACGCCTGGGGTAGAAGAAACTGGTATCGGTTGGGGCCAACCTGCCTGCTGTAGAAGTCCGGAAAATAGACCCGTCCCTTCCAATTCCCCGGCGGGATCACTTCCAAGGTCACGCCGTGCAGGTAGGGCCTGAGATCCAGGGGATTCAACCTGGGGTCTTTAGTGGTCTTACCCCTCTCCACCCGGATTCCATCCAGGGCTAGGATGGGTCCCCTTACCCCCATGACCTTCACATCAACCTTGAAAATTCCCGGAAGCAGGGGTGAAATCGCGCCGGTCCCTTCCTTGTCCACATACCCTATTTTCTTAAACCCCTTCCGCGGCAAAATCCGCTCGGCAAAGAGCAAAACCTTGAAAGGAATTCGATTTTCCAGGACATCTCTTCCAAGGAGGACCCGGAATGCGATTTTCCCCACGCCCTGCAGCTTCAGCACCCGGGTCACAGTCTCCAAAGGCCGAGGTTTGGTTTGGACACCCAGGTAACCTTTCTTCGATGCAGAGATTCGGTATCCACCCACCCGGCTGTACACAAGGAAACGACCGATCCCGTCTTGGTCCGTCTTCTTCCTTCTTCCGGCGCCGTAGGCCGACTTCCAGCCAAACACACTCAAATCAACCCTGGCTTCCGGAACAGGGCGGTTCTTTTCATCGACAAGGTGGACCTGGATCCGATGTAGGGGCGGGTGGAAACGAACTTTCCCCAGGAGAAAAAGGCCTCCCGGCCTGGAAATGGGGATTTCCGCAACCGCCCTGAGCGGCGGCCCGACCTTGTCAAACTCCTTTCCGGGAAGACACTGGAAGAGGACCATCAATGAATTCTTTTTCTCGCCTCGTTCCATGGAAGTTTGTTTGAATCGCACGGGCAGGGGGAAGGAAAAGGTACCCTTTTTATCGGATTTCACCTTCATCCAGATGGAAGACCGAACCGTCTCATCGATGACAAAGGGGTCCCAGCGCCAGGGGAAAAAGACCATGATAGTCTTCCCTCCCAGGGTTCTTCCCTTCCAATCCAAGGCTTGAGCGCGGCACCAATCGAGGTTCCCCCTCTCCAGGAAGACATCAACCACCTGGTTCGCAACCCTGGGCCCATCGATCTTTTGATCCAACCAGGGTGAAAGACCAGGGTACAGGCACCAAACCTCAAGGCGCAGACCCAACCCAACGGGAAACAAGTATTGGCCTCCCTCAGGAGAGAATTCCCACCAGGACAGTTTCGCCAAGAGCTCTTCACGGGAAAAAGATTGGACCCGGAAAAAGTCGGGAACAAGGGAGACCCGGAATTTACCCCCCCCATGAGCCTGGGTTTCTGAAGGAACGCGCACCCTCACGTAGCCCAGGGCGGGCCGCCTAAGGACGACCTGAGGCCGAGGTTTTCGAAAGGTCGCCTTCTCCAAGAGGATGGGCTTGAATTCGGAAACGCCCAAAGGAATCGCCAGGCCGGCCCAAAGACAATACTTCAGCTCCCGGTCCTTCAAAAAAAGAGAGAAGGCTCCCTCGAAGGAGGCCTCCCCGCTTTTTCCGGTAATTGCTTTCCTGACAATGCTCACCTGCCGGAAATGCTTTTCATAGAGGGCTTTCTCGAAAAGCCCCACCGGGATCCCTGAAAGAGGACGTCCGTTTTCGTCCTGGACCCTGATGACCAAAGCTTTCGAAGAGAAGGAATCCTTGGAGATGAGTTGTTTACGGGTTCCTCGCACCGGGGATTTGGGTTTTAGGGTGGAATGCCCCGTAGGGACAACCTTTTTCACCTCGGCCCGGTGGCCCGTCCTAGGGCCCAGTTGCCCTCGTGGAAAAACACTCGGGACACGGGATCCACGAAAATAGAGACCGGCCCAAAGAAAAAGGAGAACCAGAATTCCGGAAAACAACCATTTGGACTTTTTCATTATTATTAATTTCCCGGTTCTTCCATGACACCCATATGGTAAAGAAAAATGTTGGCTTACGGTCCAAATTCAACCTTCTATTTTCCCCCCTTGAAAGGGATAACTGGGCGTAAAACTCCACATTTTTTTGAAATGAAATAATGCTTATGCAGAGGCGTCCAAACACCGTTATAAAGGACTTCCAGAACATATTCCCCGGGAGGAACACCACCAAAGGTGTACCCATGACCCGCCTTCCGCTTCCCAGTAAAAGATAATTCGGGATAAATAAGCCCCAACTTTTGACTCGCAGGAAAGATCCTCACTCCAGAAATACGGCCCTCAAACTCCTTACCGATTTCGACTAAAAGGTCAACACAATTTTTCAGACCGGGATAAAATTTTAAACCATCGGAACGTCGAAAAACGAAAAATTTGCGCCAAACTTTCCCGGAGGATTCGCGGAGAATCAGGAAATAGGGACCCCGGCGTAGACCGCAGAGTGAATATGTTGATCTCTTGCAAATATCAAGGCTATATTCCGGCCTGTGTTTTTTTCGCCTCTTCCTCCTGTCGACAATGGGATTGCAAATCTTTAACCTCCCCGAGAACTTACCATTGAAATGAAATTGAACATCAGGCGTCACCAAAGGCAACATCAATTCCTTGGAAATATTCAGGTCCTTCCCGTTTTCCAAAAATACATTTTCTTCAAACAAAGGAAAAGGGGTCCAAATATTTGAGAAGGAACCCAACACATAGACATCCCCAATCTCAGTAAATCTAGGCACAACCGCCCTTATCAAGTAGGATTTCGGTTCGAGCCCCTGGAAATTAACGGTGCCGCTTACGCCAATCGAATTCCTTAGTATTGTTTCTCCTTCCATGGGATCAACCAACTCGATTGCCCCACCACTTTGTGCAAGTAGTGGCACAGCATCACCGAAAAGTTTTATTTCCAGCTTGGATCCAGGCCTTAGAACAACCTTCACTTCCTTGCCGGGTTTTTCGTCAAGGAAAACCCTCCCAATGCAATACCCAGGATGGCTGGCCTCTACCTTGATAGGGGAAAGGGGCAAACGATCGAAGGCACATACCCCATCCATATTCGTCCTCTTGAACAGAACGAAGTGGAACCCTCCATATCTATTTCTTCCAGAGGGATTTTTTCCCCTGATAAGTCCTGACCGAAACAACAAAGATCCCCATTTGGATAAAGGCCCCGACCTCTGCACCTTTGTTTTCAGGCTTGGAGGAAAAATATTCTCATCAGGATAAACGAAAATGCTGACATCCGATCCTGCAACAGGCTTTCCCTGTAGATCGACAACATTAACCACTAATTTCCTGACTTTAGTGGCAATAAAGTGGAGTTTAGCAAAACTCTCTTTCGTTGAATGCTGAATAACCGCAGTTTTCCCATAACCAAAACTTTTAGAATAACCGGATACAAAGTACTTTCCCGGGGGTTCAAAAAAGGAATACTCTCTCCTCGAGGGATCTACACCAACCGATTCCTTGAGATAAAATCCGCATTCAGGTTCCCAGGAATTCAACCCAAGAAAGATTCTATTTCCATTGTCGATTGTGGACCACTTTACAGTAATGGGATGCGTGGTTGGAGAATCCAGATAGATGGTCTTGGTCTTTCCATCTGAAAAATCGATGATCCGTCTCTTTTCATATATCCCTATTTTTGACCATCCGGTTACAGAAACCCTCCTTCCTGAGATCCCTGGGCGCCCAAGGCCCCCCCACCATGACCGGGCTCCTTCGCAAACCTTGCGACGAAGATCTACGCCTAGCTCATCAATGGTGATTGAAACCTCGATTTTTTCGAATCGAATCCCCCCTTGTCCCTTGACAACACACCATGCCCCCTTACCCGAAACCAACCGGACAACCTTGATTTCCCCGCCTTCACCTTCAATTTCCTTTTCTTTAACAATTTTCGGGAAAGCCCTTTTGTGTAACAGCAAATAGCGGTTCCTCTCCCCTTTATTACTTAAAAATACGCATGCCTCGCCCTGGAGATTGGTAATTGCAACCGGCGAATCCAGGTCGATCGGCATGCAGGTTTTGGGCTGGAACCCTCCAGCAGACGAAAACGATATGTCAATAATGCTCTTAAATCGATAAACGCAGACCCCCGGGAGAGGCAAACCGGTTTCATCAACAACTTTGAAATTAACCTTTCTTTTCCTTTCAAGGAAAATCTTTCCCAGATCGACAACACATCCATCCGGTTTCAAGTCTAACCCTTCCAGGTGTTTTCTCCATTTTGAATACCCTTTTTTTGAAATTCCCACAGTGAGAAATGGCTGTGGGACTACTTGCAAAGAAAAGGATCCACCCTCATCACTCCTGGTGTCGAATATTCCGCCATTTTTTCCGGCTGACCACACGAAATAATCCCTTGGTGCCGTTGCCATCGGCTTGGCAAGCACCCGAACCTTCGCCAAGGGCTGGTTTACCCCTCGTTCAAAAACCCTGCCTCTCAACAGGATTCTCTTCGTTCTTCTTTTCTTTTTAGACCCGCTTTGCGAGGCAATTCCCTTCCATCCAATACTTTTTCTCCGGATATTTCCCGCCGTCCTCCTTTTCCTTTCCACCCCCACCCCTCGGGTTCCTTTGACTGCCTTTACTCCTTCTCCTCCCGGGATTTGCCACCCGGGAATTACATCATTATGCACCATCAAAAAATAGAACCCTGCGAAAAGGAGTAATATCGCCATAACCCCCAAAAGGATGGCGGTGGTTTTTTCTCTACTTCCCATCTCCCTTATTTCCTTTCCTCCTCTTGAGAAGCCTAGATCCTTTTCCAATTTTTTTTTGGGCGCTTTTCCCTCAAGACCAATTTTTCCAACTTGTGTTTGAAATACTTTCGACGGCCTCTTGCCTTTTCCGATTTTCCGGAGAATCCTATCCCGTGGGTCCCTATGTCGACGGCGGTTTAAAACCGCAGATTATCGCTGCTAGGGCCAGGCCTTAGGGAACCTTTCATGTTCTTTTCTACTTACTTTCATTTTCCCGTCAAGCCGGTCTTTGATGCTTTTGATTTCGCAGCCCGGTCTTCTTCCAGGACCTGGCCCGCTACTTGTTTCCGGGGGCTCAGGCGGCCCGGGGTCCTTGGCCTTCAGTGGGCCGGGGTCGATGCCTGGTCGAGCCTCGAAATGCCCTAGGCCGCCCTTACAGGCTATTTTCTGCTCCCGTCAGCCGCCGGACGAGGAAATCCTTGAAGGCCGGAAGGCTCTTCCAGGCCATGGCGCAGTTCATCTTCTTCGCCGCGGGATCCACGACGGTGAATCCCCTGTCATCGATCCGAAGGCCCAGCGTTTCCATGACGCAAAGATCCCTGGAAAAGGCAAGGTACACGGCAACCGTGTCAAACAGCGTGGAGCTTTCCTTTTCCGCCCGCTCGGGCTTTTGGCCGCACCAGATGCGGTAGTTTTCCATGAGCGCTTGAACCGCTGGATCCTTGCTGTCGCGCAGGGCCGCGTATTTCTTTCCCTTTAACTGGACGAGACCGCAGGTGTCGAGGGGCGTGAGGGTCACCTCCCAGGGGGCGTTGAGCGCGGCCCGGCATGCTTCCACGTCCCTCCTCACGTTGTACTCGGCGTCGGGGGTTCCCTTGCCTCCGTAACCCTTGCGCACGCTGGCGAACATTCCCACGAAATGGGCGCGGCCCGCAATCCGCGGCTCGCGCTCCAGGGCGGCCTCGATGTTCGGAACGGGACCAATGCAGATCAGCGTCACGGGCCGCGGTGACCTCATGATCGTGTCGATCAGGGCTTGGACCCCGTCTTTGAAAACCTTCCCCGGATAGCGGGAAAGTTCGTAGTTCTTCACCCAGGGAGCCTGCCGTTCTTCCTTGTCGGACAACTTCAGCCCGATCCCGACGGGAATGTCCGTCCGGCCGGCGGCTTCCAGAAACCGCGCGACGATCTTCGCCCTGCAGATCGTGTTGCCGCTGTCGGTCACCACCAGTTTCACGTCGAGTTCGGGACACTTCAGCAAAAACGCGAGGGCCCACGTATCGTCAATGTCGGTCCCGATGTCCGTATCCAGGATCACGGGGATTGGCTTGGGTGTGTAACTATGTGCTGCGGCTCCGCCGCCGGATCCGAAGGAAACGCACGAGCCGAGTCCCACCGCTGCAAGCAGAAAGACCCACATGACGGTCCAAAAGCCCTGGATCACGGACGCCCAGGAAACGATCCTTCTCAACAGACGCCGGCACATGACAGTCGGGCTCCTTTCCTCTCGGGCTGCGACCCGGGTCGTCGACCAAATCAGGAGTTCCGGCGGGATTGTATAGCGGCCGGTTCCTGCGGCACAAGAAGGGGATCATGTCGCCGGCGGTTGAAAGCCGCGGATCACCGGCGGCCGGGGGGCGCGCCCGGACCTTCCCGGCTATCCCTCCTTCTCTTTTCCAACAAAAGCCCCCGGGCACGCCCAAGAACCCTTCCCGCCAATCCGCCGGCTCCCGCCGCCTCGAGAAGCGAACGGATCCGCTGGGGGGCCTCTTCCTCCCGCCCCGCCCTCCGGGCCGCTTCCAAGGTGAACTGAAAAGCGTCCCGGATGTCCTTTCCCTCCACCTCGAATCCAAGTCCTTCCTCGAACCAAAGAAGGGCGAGGATCCCGGCCTCCATGGCGAAGTCGGGCTCGGTCTCCCGGAAATCCCTGGCCGCTCTTGCCAGGGTCCTGGGATCGCAGGGAGACCGCCGGGCGAACCGGAGAGCCAGGTCGTAGAGCCCGGCCGACTTGGCGGCGGCGAACCATTTCCCCTCGTCCCCAGGCGTCAAGGCCGCCAGGTCCCCCAGGATCACTTCCGGGTCCTTTTCCGGATACCTGCGCGCCACCGCGCGGAACCAACCAAGGTAGGTGGAGGAGCGGGCCGCCTCCAGGCCATAGCGCCTGTAGGCCTCCTCCACGAACCCCGAGGAAAGAAGGATCTCCTCGCACGCGCGGTCCCGGTCCGCCTCGTCCAGAGCGGTAACTTTCAGGCTCTCCGCATACCGGATCGCCTCCGCCTTCCGCCCAAGTGCCGCCAAGGCCTTGACGCCGTACTTGTGAAGCCACCAGCTTTTCGAAGCGTTCAGCTCGAGAAGCTCGAGAATTTCTTTGTACCGTCCTGCCGTATAGAGGCAACTGAGACAGCAAACCGCCTCTTTGCAGTAGCGCCAACCTTTCGGCTCTTCATTCCAGGCCCGCCGCACAGCGGGAAGGAACCTGTCCGCCCACTCCCCCGCCGTCTCCGCAGTACCGCAAAGCTCCCCCCAGAAATCCGCGAGACCCTCCAGGTAAGGAATGTCGTCCTCCAGGTAGGCCTTCCAGAGCCGCTCCAACCAATCCCGGCGAACACTACTTTCCGCCGGGGCCTTCCCGATGATGGGAACCAAGGCCCCCAGGGCCCGGTCCACGGCCGACCCAATCGCCCCGGAAGAACTGTCCACCCGCTCCAGGCTTGGAGAGAGACGCTCCAGGAAGAGAACCGCCCCTTCCGCTCCCAGGATCTTGTCCTTCCGCGCCGCCTTCTTGATCTCCGAGACGGCTTCACGGATCCGGCCGATGGCCGGCCTGGACCTCCACCCGAAAGCCCCCTTACGGAAACGGGCCTTGAAGACCCACTTGTATCCCTTTCCTCCGCCGGCCATCCGCGATTAGACCTCCCCCGCTTCTTCGCTCCTTTTCCCTCCCGTATCCGCGATCTTTTCTAAACCCGCCATCAAC
>JALUZX010000447.1 GCA_027011425.1 Planctomycetota bacterium | reverse complement strand
GACCGGCGGGAAGGGGGGCTTCCTTGGGGGGCCAAACTCCTGGGCCAGGTCCTGGCGGCCCTCCCGGCGGGCTTGGTTCTCTACCCCGGCAAGCCCCTCTCTTTCCTCTTTTTTCTGGCCTGGGCCGTGCTTCTCCAGAATGCCCTGAACTTCCAGGACAACATGGACGGCCTTGCCGCCGGCACAGGCCTGATCCTTTGCGCGGAAGCGGCTCTCCTCTCCCGGGGACCCGCCTGGGTCCCCCTTCTCGGAGCCGCCTCGGCAGGGGCTCTCTTCCCCCTCCTTCTTTTCAATTTCCCAAAGGCCCGCCTCTTTCTGGGGGACCAGGCCTCCCTGCTCCTGGGCCTCACCCTGGCGGTTCTCACAGCCACTCCCTCTTCCCCGGGGGGAGCCCCGGACCCGGGCCTCCTCCTGGTCCCGGGCCTTCCCCTTCTGGACATGGCCGCCACCCTGGTCCTTCGGGCCCGCCGGGGCCTTCCCCTCCACCGGGCCGACAGGAACCACCTATCCCACAGGCTCTCCCGGGCGGGCCTGGGTCCTGTGCGGGCCGTCCTGCTCCTCTGGTTTCTGGCCGCCCTCCTGGGGCTTTTTCCGCCCCTGGTGTTTCGGGATTGGTCAGGGTGAAGGGAAGACGAGGGTCCTCCCACCCGGTAGGATGCCCCTTTCGAAGCGAGGACAGCAATCGGATGAACTGGCTTCTCCTGGATTTCGACGGCACCGTGGTGGACACCAGCGGCGACATCGCCGCCGCCACCAACCACGTGCGGGCCCGGATGGGGTTGCCCCCCCTTCCGGTGAAAGAGGTGCTCCGTCACGTGGGAGAAGGAGCCGAGAGGCTCCTGGAAGAAGTCCTTCCCCTGGAGCCCGGGCCGGAACTGGAAGAGATGGTGGCCCTCTGGCGGGCCTATTACGTGGCACACCCGGCGGACCACTCCATCCTCTACCCGGGAATGGAAAGGGTCCTTCAGGCCGTTCCCCCCTCCCGGATGGCCCTGGTCTCCAACAAGCCCGAGGATGTGGTCCTGCAAGTGGCCCGGGCCCTCTCCCTGGAAGACAAGTTTTCCGTCCTCCTGGGGTGGGTGCGGGGAAGGCCGAGAAAACCCGATCCCGCCATCCTGCGGGAAGCCTTGGATGCCATGGGAGGGGAGACCCGGGAGGCCGTGATGGTGGGAGACGGGGCACCGGACATGCAGGCGGCCCGGGCCCTGGGTTGCCCGGGCCTTGGAGCGGCCTGGGGATTCCACGGAAGGGAAACCCTGGAGAAGGCCGGGGCCACCCGGATCCTGGAGCGCCCCGAGGAGATCCTGGAACTATGGGAAGAAACCACGACCGAGCGAGGGGGCCGATGAAACCAAAGGGACTTCTCCGAGCGGCGGGCCGGGCCCTCCCGGCCTTGGGCCCGGCGCTTCCGGCGCTTCTTCTTACCGCCGCCCCCGGGGCGGCCCAGGCCCCGGTTCAGGCTCCCCCAGCCAGCCGGCCCATCGCCAGGATGGACGTGCGCAAGGAGATCGCCAAGATCGCCGTCCTGGTGCGGAAGGCCCTCTACGGCAAGGAGGGAAAGCCTTTTCCTCTCAAAGGATACAAGGCCCGCCTGGTGATCCAGATCCACACCAAGAAGGGGATCTTCGACGTGGAGGCGGTCCAGGAGTTCCAGTCCCCCGACTCCATCCGTACGGAGGTGAAGGAGAAGGGGCTCCACATCCTAAGGGGCTTCGACGGGAAGCACTACTGGCAGGTCGCGCCGGGAGGCCCGGTGAAGAACCTGAAACAGCGGGAATACAAGCAGGACCGGGCCACGGTCCAGAAGGAGATCCGCCTGGCGGGCCAGGTGCTCCGGCTCTTCCAGGTGGACCGGATCCTCACGCAATTGAAGGACCCCTCTCCCCCCTGGACCGAAACCATCCGGATCCCCTGGAAGGGAAAACTGGCGCCCCGGGTCTGCCTCGTCGCCGAGGGCGAAATCCCTTATTTTCCTTTCTACCGGAAACAGGACTACAAGGGGCCCGCCCGGATCCGGATCTGGGTGGACCGGGAGACGGGGGAGCCCAGGCGGGTGCTCGTCTGGCCCACCTTCGCCCACAGCGAAGCGGCCGTCTACATCCACGGCGAGACCCTGGTGCTCTCCGATTTCCGCCCCGTGGCGGAAGGAAAACTCCGGGTCCCCACCAACTTCCGCCTCCAGGTCACCTCGCCCCGCACGGGAAGGCTCTCCTCGGTCCTCATCGTGGACCTCAAGTCCCTGGAAGTGAACCCCTCCTTCCCCAAGGGGCGCTTCTCCCCCGATGCTGCCAAGGAATTCGCCCGCAAGGCCAAGAAATAAGGTTCTTCTTTAAAACTTGACAGTTAAAAGTTCTCGGGGCTCCCG
The DNA here is from genome assembly GCA_027011425.1 of Planctomycetota bacterium. Taxonomy (GTDB): domain Bacteria; phylum Planctomycetota; class UBA1135; order UBA1135; family JALUZX01; genus JALUZX01. The sequence goes on along the minus strand of JALUZX010000447.1, from coordinate 24 downwards.
GAGAGCCCCTTATACTTTTTTGGG
>JALUZX010000446.1 GCA_027011425.1 Planctomycetota bacterium | reverse complement strand
CACCGGCTGAGCAGGATCAGGGTGATGCCCGTTCCCAGAAGAAGCAGGAGCAGGCCTGAGCGGACGAAGTTCATGGCTGGTTTCCTCTTGGAAAGCCCGGGGGACCCCGATGATACGGCTTCCTGGAGGATTTATTCAGCGCAACACTTCTCTCCCCGGAGGAAGGATGCGTCTTTTCGGGGGGGCGGTCAGGCCTCTTCCTTCTTCGGCTTCTTCTTCAGCTCCTCCTGCTTGGCGCGGTAGTCCTCCACGGCGGCCCGCAGGCCTTCCTCTGCGAGGACGGAACAGTGGACCTTGACGGGCGGGAGTTCCAGTTCCTCCACCAGTTCCTTGTTGGTGATCTTCAGGGCGTCTTCCAGGGTGCCTCCCAGGATCTTCTCGATGGCCAGGGCGCTGGAGGCGATGGCCGAGCCGCATCCGAAGGTCTTGAATTTGGCGTCCACGATCCTCCCCGTCTCGGGGTCCACCTTGATCTGGAAGCGCATCACGTCGCCGCAGGCGGGAGAGCCCACCTCCCCGGTCCCCACGTTGGGGTCGTCTTCGTCCAGGGTTCCCACGTTCTTGGGGTTGGTGAAAAGTTCGATGACTCTTTTGTTGTATTGCATTTCTTTCTCTCCCTCCCGCCCGGCGGGGGGGAGCCTCCGTCATTTCTTCTTGGCTTTTTCGTAGAGCGGGGAAAGGCCCCGCAGGAACTCCACGGCTTCGATGATTCTGGGGGCCAGGAATTCCACCTCCTCCATGGTGTTGAACCTCCCGAAGGAGAACCGCAGCGAGCAATGGGCCAGCTCGTCGGGCCGCCCCATGGCGCGGAGCACGTAACTCGGCTCCAGGCTCGCCGAGGTGCAGGCCGAGCCGCTGCTCACGGCCATCTCGGGGACGCGCATCATGAGGGATTCCCCTTCCACGTAGGCGAAAGAGAGATTGCTCGTGTTCGGGAGCCTTTCCTCGGGGTGGCCGTTGAGGAAACAATCCTCCAGGCCTTCCAGGAGGGCCCGCTCCAGGCGGTCCCGCAAGGCCCGGCAATGGGCCGCCTCCTGGTTGAGTTCCCGGGCGGCGATCTCCGCGGCGGCCCCCATTCCCACGATCCCGGGCACGTTGAGGGTCCCGGACCGCATTCCCCTTTCGTGGCCCCCGCCGTGGATCACCGCCTCGGGCCGGGGCCTCTTTCCGCCCCGGCGGACGTAGAGAACCCCCACGCCCTTGGGGCCATACATCTTGTGGCCCGAAAGGGAGAGAAGGTCCACGCCCAGGTCGTTCACCTCGATGGGGACCTTGCCCGCGGCCTGGGTGGCGTCGCAGTGGAAGAAGGGTTTCTCCCGGGCCAGGGCCTTCCCGATCTCCGCGATGGGGTGGAGGGTCCCCACTTCGTTGTTCGCAAGCATGAGGGTCACCAGGATGGTCCGGGGCGTGAGGGCCGCCAGGACCTGCTCGGGGGTGACCCTGCCGTTGGAATCCACAGGCAGGATCGTTACCTGGAAGCCTTCCTTCTCCAGGCGCTTGCAGGTGTCCAGGACGGCCTTGTGCTCCGTCGCGGCCGTGACGATGTGGTTGCCCTTTTCCTTGTATTTCCAGGCGATTCCCTTGACGGCGATGTTGTCCGACTCTGTGGCGCCGCTGGTCCAGACGATCTCCTTGGGATCGGCGCCGAGCAAGGCGGCCACCTGGCCCCGCGCCTTGTCCACCGCTTCGGCCGCCTGCCAGCCGTAAGGATGGGTCCTGCTGGCGGCATTCCCGAAGGCCTCCTTCAGGTAGGGAAGCATTGCATCCAGGACCCGGGGGTCCACGGGGGTGGTGGCGTTGTTGTCCAGGTAGATGGGACGGTTCTTCTGCATCTCTCGGGGCGCTCCTCGGGGCCTGGTTTTCCCCCCGGGTTCCGGGCGTCCGCTCCGGAAATTCCATAGGGAGGTTCTCCGGTTCTTTCAAGGGACGGAGAACTCGGTTTCTTCCATCCGGGCCAGATCCTAATCCCGGGGGCGCTCCATCTCCAGGCGGGGGGGCAGTTCCGAAGCAGCCACCGAATCACGGACTTGACAAGACTTTTGTCGCCTCTGTCACAGGTATTGGATCTTGGCCTCCTGGATGATCTTTTTGAGAAAGTTGGTGCGAAGGTCCGCCCGCACGTGGGCCAGGAGTTCCTCCTGGGGGGGGACGGGCTTCACTTCGGTGACCATGAGGATGTGCAGCATCCCCATGGCCTGAACCGGGCCGCCTACTTCCATGGGCTGGAGCTTGAAGGCCTCGTCCAGGATGGGCTGGGGGACGCCGGGCTGGACCCGGTGCACCCAGCCCAGGTCCCCTCCCCTGGGACCGCTCACCCTGTCTTCCGAATACATCCTGGCCATGAGGCGGAAGGTGGCGATCCCCCGGATCTTTTTCTTCATCTCCAGGAT
>JALUZX010000445.1 GCA_027011425.1 Planctomycetota bacterium | reverse complement strand
CATCTGGAGCCTGGGGGGATACGGCGCATCCCAGGTGATCCGCCTCGGATCCAGCCTGATCCTCACCAGGGTGCTTTTCCGGGAGGTCTTCGGGGTCATGGCCCTGGTCCAGACCTTCGTGACAGGCATCCACATGTTCTCGGACCTGGGGATCGGCCCCTCCCTCATCCAGAACCCCGACGGCGAGAAGCCGGAATTCTACAACACCGCCTGGACCCTCCAGGTCTTCCGCGGGATGGGCATCTGGCTCCTTTCGTTCCTGATCGCCTGGCCGGCGGCCCGCTTCTACTACAACCCGGGGTGGACCACCTATACCCAGTGGGACCTGTTCCTCTTCATCCCCGCCGTGGGGTTCTCCGCCTTGATCTCGGGATTCAATTCCACGGCTATCTTCACCCTGAACCGGAGGCTGGATCTCAAGAAGCTCACTCTGCTTCAGCTCGGCTACCAGGGTGTGGCCGTCGTGATCATGGTGTCCTGGGCCATAGAATGGAAGACCGTCTGGGCCCTGATCGGGGGGAGACTCATCGCCGACGTCTTCTTCGCCGTGGTCAGCCACAGGATCATTCCGGGATACCGGAACCGATTCCATTGGGACCGGAAATACGCCCTGGAGCTGGTCCACTTCGGGAAGTGGATCTTCCTCAGCACGGTCCTCACCTTTCTCGCCCAGCAGTCCGACAAGCTGATCTTCGGAAAGATCGTGACCCTGGAGACCTTGGGCGTCTATTGGGTCGCCTTCAACCTGGCCGTCCTGCCGACTACGGGGATCCTGAAGATCGGTTCCCAGGTGGCCTTTCCCGCCTACAGTGAAAAGGTCCGCTCCGGGGAGAGCCTGCAAGAGACGTTCTGGCGCATGAGGAAGCCCCTGGTGGCCATGGGCGGCGTGATTCTCGGCGTCTACCTCGTCTCCGGGCGGGATGTCGTGGCCTTCCTCTACGATCCCAGGTATTCCGGCGCCGGATGGATGCTCCAGCTCCTCGCCCTGGGGGCCTGGTTCCAGATCCAGGAGTGCACAAACGGGAGCGCCCTTCTCGCCCTGGGGGACGCCAGGTGGGTGGCCGCGGGAAACGCCGCCAAGGTGGCCGGCCTGATCGTCCTGGTGCCCCTCGGGTATACCTTGTTTGGATTCAAGGGCGCCATCCTTGGGCTGGCGGGGGCGGATCTCTTCCGCTACCTGGTTTCCATGGCGGGGCTCGCGAAGCACGGAGTCCGGGTGGTCCTGGGGGACCTGCGCTTGGATCTCCTGCTGGGTCTGAGCGTGGGCCTGGGCTTCCTGGCCAAAGCCATCCTCCGCCTTCCCACTCCCTCCTTCCTGGCGGGGTTCCTGGGAGGACTCGCGGCCTTGCTCCCCTGGGCGATCTACGGCCTGGTCCTTTTGCGGAAGGAGCGGGCCCGAAGGTAGGGCGCCCGGCCCCAGTCAGGAGTGGATGTGGAAGGCGCCCTCCCGGGTTCCCTCGGAGTTCTCCAGGCGGTACTTGTGGACGATCTCGGCCGTCTTGCCGAGGATCACCGAGGCGGAGCAGAATTTCGTGGCCGACAGGGTGACGGCCTTTTCCAGGTGTTCCAGGCGGATGTCCGGCCCGGAGACCCGGTACTCGATCTCGATCCAGGTGTAGACCTTGGGATGCTTTTCCGCCCGCCGGGCCTTCACCGCCACCTGGAAGGACCGGACTTCCACCCGTTGTTTCCGGAGAATATGGACCACGTCCATCCCGGTGCATCCGGCCAGGCCCACGAGCAGGAATTCGATCGGCCGTGTGCCCGTGTTCCGGCCGAACCCGGGCCCTCCGTCCATCACCACGGCGTGCCCGGAGCCCGCCTCCCCCACGAATTGCATGCCCTCAACCAGGGTGGCCAGGGCCGTGGACAGGTCTTGTCGTTCCGTCATTTCGTCCTCCAAGGGGATCGATTTTCGCGGGAAAGGTGGGGAGTATGGGGCCCGCCGGGGGCGGACACAAGCCGGAAAGGCCCTGCCCGGGAGGGGCGGCGGAAGGGAATGTGAGGCGCGAAGTGGTGCATCCCGGGATTAATGGATTTGGGGCCATCCTGGCTCTTATGAAGCCCTGATCCCCCGGGACCGGGAACGCCGGGTTTGGTCTTGGAAGGGAAAGGGCTTTTTCCGTCGATACCGGCACGCTCCCTTGAAAAGGGCACAGATTTGACAGACGCGACAAAAGTCTTGTCAAGCTCGTGACTCGGTGGGTGCGTCGAAACTGGCCCCCCGACGTCACGAGTCCGGATCTCCGATCCGGCCTCGTTCCGGCGGGGGCTTCACAACATTTCAAACTGGGGGAAGGTCACGACTTTTTGGGATTTTCGAGGGTCCTGGACTTTTGTCGTAACCGTCACAGATTTGGCGCTACCGGCAGAAGCCAGGTTCTGTCCTTGAATAC
>JALUZX010000444.1 GCA_027011425.1 Planctomycetota bacterium | reverse complement strand
TTCCTCTACAGAGGGTAGAACTCCTCCGACGCCCTCTTCACGGCTTCGCTGTCCGGGGCCAGGGCCCGCGCCTTGTGGAGGTAATACCGCCCTTCCTCCTCTCTCCCCAGGTAGTAGCAGGCCTGGGCCAGGTGGGTCAGAACCCCCACGCTTCGAGGGGTTTCCCGAAGAGCCCGGGAAAGGTGCTCGTAGGCTTCCTCGAACTCCCCCTCGGCCACCAGGCAGATGCCCAGCTTGTTGCGGGCATCGGGATAATTGGGGTCAAGGGCCAGGCAGCGCCTGAAGACTTGTGCCGCTTTTGCGTATTTTTGCAGGCGAAGAAGGCACAGCCCCAGGAGGAATTGCACCTCCGCCAGGTGGGGCCACTGGCGGGCCGCCGCCCTCAAGGGCCGCAAGGCCGAGGAGGTCTCCCCTTCTTCCAGCTTGTCCGCGCCTTCCTGGAGAAGTTCCCAGACATGGGGGTTGCGCAGGGCGGCCAGAAGAAAGGCCCCCATCCTCCGGGCCTTTTTCTCCTGGCGGGAGGCCAGGTCCCTTCCCACCCGGGAAGCATCTTCCAGTCGTCCCGCCTTGAGAAGCTTGAGGCCCACCTGGAGCCAGACCTCCGCCGGCCCCCCGGACCCAAGGGCTTCCCCCAGGAGGTCCGCGGCTTTCCCGGGCCCATACTTCTCCTCCAGGAAAGAACCATAGGAATTCCAGAGATCGATCCCCAGGCCTCCTTCCTTCCCCAGAATCCTCCCAAAGACCTCCTCGGCCCTCTCCATGCGCCCAAGGCGCCAGAAAAGGGTGGCAAGCCGACCGAGGAGGGAGACGTCGGCCCGGTCCGATTCTCCCGCCAGGGACCAGACCTGGAGGGCTTCTTCCTCCCGGCCCTGCGCCAGGAGCCGGTCTCCCACGGCGCGGGCCGCCCAGGGATGGGTGGGATCTTTTTGAAAACAGGCCTCCCAGAGAAAAAAGGCCTCCTTTTCCAAGCCCACATGCTCCAGGCCCTTGGCCACCCAGGCGGCCCCTTCGGGGCCCAGGGAGAGGCGGGCCGCTTCCTTGAGAGCCGAACGAGCCTCCCCCTTGGGCAAGAAAGGCAGGAGACGGACCATTCCCTCAAAGGGAGGCAGAAAGGCCGGGTCCTTCCGGGCCGAAGACAAATAGGCTCGAAGGGCCCGCACTGCCGTGGTCCCTCCTTTTTCGTACCGGGCCTTCAAGGCCAGGTCCTCCCCTCTCAGAAAGGAGAAGAATCCATAGGAGGAGTGACTCACCCAAGGGGAGAGGTCTCCCCTGGACCTGCCCAGGGCTTCCAGGACCCCTCCCGCCAGGGCTCGGATCGAACGCTGAAGGGTGGGAAGGGACCAGGGGATCTTCCTCTGCCAGAGGATCTCACCCCCGGGAACCTGGAAAAGGCGAGCCAGGAAGCTCCCCGGCTGGAGGAGGCCGTCCACGGCCAGGTTTCCCGGAACGTTCCCATGGATCACCGCCGCCACCCGGGAGGCCCGGACCAGCCGGGCCGGCACGGCGGGAGAGCCTTGGGTCCCTCCCCCCAGGACAGCGAACCGGGCCTCCATCCGCGGAGCCTTCCCCAGGAGCACCGCCCCATAACGGGGCACCTGGCGGGCCACCAGCAGGGAGAAGTCCCCCGCATGGGGAGACCTGGCCGTCGCGAAGGGAAGGAAAAGAATTCGGATCATCCGCTGACTCCTGGGAGTGGGGTCCAGGAGAATTCTGTCCCATCCCGCCCCTTGGGGCGTTCCCCGCCGGGGACAGGCCAGGGAAGGCCGTTTCAAGGGGAAGCAGAAGGGAAAAAATCGGATTGGAAAAGGGGGCTTGTCATGCCGGAGGTTTTGCGTTCATTTTGTGCGCCTGGAGACCCTTCCCTGGCGAAGGAAGTTCCGGACGGACCTTTCCCGCCCTTCTCCATCCGGAGGGGGAGGGAAGGCGCAAGGCTGACTGGATCATCACGAGGAGAGGCCATGGCGCGGGTCATACGTTGTAGCGAATGCGGGAAGACTTACAGGACTCTCGAGCAACTCGAGGAACTCAGGGAAAACGAGTCCATCTGCCTCAGGTGCAGGGCTCTCGTCGAAGTCGAGGACTGGGACGACCTCCTCCTTTCCTGGGAAGATCCCGACGAAGACGAGGAAGACGAGGACTTCGACGACATGGAGATGGAGATCGAGGTGGACCAGGAGAAGGAGGAGGAAGAGGACCCCCTGGACCTGGAGGACGAGGACCCTCTCCTGGGGGACCTCACCAGCCTGGAGGACGTGGACCTGGAGGGAGAAGACGATTTGGACGAGGAGGACGACGTAAGGTAGACCTTCCCCCTCGACTGCCGGAATGGCAGGATCCTCCCCGGCCCTTCACCCACCCCCCTGCCGGAATGGCAGCCGGACAGCCCGGGCGGGAGGG
>JALUZX010000443.1 GCA_027011425.1 Planctomycetota bacterium | reverse complement strand
GACAGGACCCCCGTGGACTCCTGGCCCAGGCTTCTCTTGCCCGCCTCGGGGTCCTGTCCTCCGAAGGCCATGTGGAGGTAGGGGATTCCCGCCGGGGGTTGTTCCCTCACGAAGCGGATGGAGACGGAGCCGCTCTCCTTGGGGGTTCCGTCCGGGTTGCGGCCGTAGAGTTCGTTGGCCTTGGCCAGGACGGCAGCCTCCACAAGGTCGGCCATCCATGCGTTCTTCCCGATGGGATCCCCGGCGCTGGTCAGTCCGTAGTCCTCCAAGTCCTGGAGCCAATCGGCCTTCCCGTCCCCGTGCCCCCGGCCCTCCCGGTCGGTGCGGAAATCGACGAAGACCACCTGGTTGCGCTCCAGGGGGCGTGCCGCCGGGGTCAAGGCTCCCACTGTGCACTCGATGGAGACGGGCAAGCCCCGGTTGCCCGAGAGGTCGGCCAGGCTGGCCTGGATGGTGACCGTCCCGGAGGCGAAGGGGAGCGAAGGGGGCACGGTCACGACCACCTGGTCCTGGGCCGTGGCTTTCGCGTATTGGAAGAGTTTCTCCCCCGAGGGATAGAAGGATCCCGTCCCCTGGATCGTGAGCCGGAGGGAAGAGGGATCCACGGCGGCGTCCGCCGGATCGAAGGCGGAGACGTCGATGGTGAACCCGAAGGGCGCGACCTGGAGGCCTTGGTTCATTTCCGGCGAGATTTCGTTGAGGGTGATGGAGACCACGGGCGGGTTCCGATCCCCCTGGTAGCCCGCCACCACAGATGACTGGGCCGTCCCTGAGAGCCAGTTTCCGTCCAGGTCCTTCACGCCATCCGGTCCCCCCAGGACCTGGAAGACCAGGCTCTTTCCCGGGGAGAGGGCCTGGGACGGCCGGAACCTCGCCACCCTGCCGCCCTGTTCCAGGGAGAGGTCCCCTTCCAGGGAGGCTCCCGTGGAGAGGTCCTTGAGGAATACCGTGGTCGAATTGACCGTGGCGGGCTGAACGGGTTCCGAAAAGAGGGCCACGAAGGTCGTGTTCGTCGGAACCTGGTTGGTCCCGTTTTCCGGATACAATGTCACCGTCGGGACTACGGCGTCCCGGGTGGTCGTGAAGCTCAACTCCAGGTTCGAGGCCAGGGGGCGGAATGCCCTGGAAAGCACGCCCATGTCCCCGCCCTTTATAGTCATGGTGTATTTTTCCCCGGGTTCGAACCTGGACGCGGGGGTTACGGTGAGGACCGTTCCGTCCGGCGAGAGAGCGAGAGCCGCCTCCAGGGACGCTCCGCCTTCCCTAGAGAGGACTACCGTTTTCGATGTGAAACTGGGCGCATACATGGGCTGGTCGAAGACGATCCGGGGAACCATGTTCACCGCCGCCTTCGTCTCTCCCCGGGCAGGAACGTGGCTCAGGACCCGGGGCGGCCGGTCGGAGGGGCCCGTTTGGAAGGAGACGTGGTAGGCCCCGGCCAGGGCAACGCCGCTCCTGTTCAGGACCCCTTCATTGCCTCCGGCCAGGAGGATTGCGTAATAGGCGTTCTCGTCCAGGTCCAGGCCGGGTTTCACCAGGAGGGTCCGGAGGTCCGGCGTGGTTTCCAGCACGGCGGGTATGGGGGCTCCATCCTCCCCCACGAGGATCACCGTTTCGGCCGTCAGCGATTCGGGGGCCAAGGAATCGTCGAAGGTCAGCCGGAAGGAGGCCAAGGGGGAGACTCCCTTGCTTCCCTGGGGCGGGCACGCGGCCAGGACTTTGGGGGGGGTCGTGTCGAAGCCGGTGTCGAAGGAGACTTTCTGGTCCCCGGCCAGGGGATTGCCGGACCGGTCTTTCACCCCCTGTTCCTTGCCCCGGATGAAGAAGGAGTAACGGGCGCCTCCTTCCATGTCGGCCAGGGGGATGAAGTAGATCTTCTCTCCCTCCAGCTTCACCTCGCCGGGAACCTTCGCTCCCGAGGAGTCCCTGAGGAAGACCGTGGCTCCGTTCACGGACTTGGGATCGAGTCTCTCCGAAAAGGTGGCGATCATCACGGCCTTGGGGTCCACGCTCGTGGATTCCGAGGTGGGGATCAAGGAGACCAGGGTGGGGGGATCCCGGTCCAGGGTGCGGAAGGTGAATGTGTAGTCCCGGGCCAGGGTCCGGTAGTGGGTGTCGTAGACCAGGGTCTTTACGGTGACCAGGTAGTCCGTGGATTCCTCGAAAGGCTCAAGGGGGGTGAAGGTGAGGACCTTGTGGGATGGGTCCAGGGTGAAGTTTCCGATCAGGGGCGCTTTCCCGGGAGGTTGAACCGTCACCTGTCCGCTGGAGAAGCTGAGGGGCACGATGGGGGAGTCGAAGGTGATGGTCACCTTCCCGTCCAGGGGGACCTGAACGGCCTGGTCCTCCGGAGAATGTTCCGTGACATGGATGTTTCCCGAGATCGGGTTGTTCCCC
>JALUZX010000442.1 GCA_027011425.1 Planctomycetota bacterium | reverse complement strand
CCCCCTGAGAGACCGTGAGCCCCCGGGTCTTCAAGGTCTGCCAGTTGCCGTCGCCCGCCCTGGAGACCGCCCGGAGCACCAGGACGCCCCTCTCCGCCCCGGACCCACCGCCCCACCGGGTGCAACGGGCCCTCTCGTCCCTGTCCGCCCGGGCGGGGACGTCGCCGGAGAGGCTTCCCGTCAATGTCACCCGTTCCAGGTTGAGGGTAAACCCGTTGTGGGTCCGGGCCGACGCCATGCTGTCCACCGCCAGGGCCACGGCGCCGGTCTTCACGCCCGGGCCCTTGTAGACGGGAACGATGGCCAGGTCCTTCAGGGTCCAGTTACGCTGAATCGGGATCTCAAGGTAGATTCCGGTCTTGACGCTCCACTTCCCGCAGGGCCCTGGAGGGATCACCACGGTGCAGGGCTTGCCGTTGCCGTCGGCGTCGCCCTCGATGACCAGGTCGTCCAGGACGTCCACGTCCAGGGGCCCCATCTCCACCACCTTGTCCGTGGTGATCCGGATCCGGTCCCGGTCCAGGGAGCGGTGGGTCCTCAGCCAGGAGAGGGCCTGGCCGATCGTGGCGAACCGCCCCGGGGCGCCGCCCAGGCCGTCGACGATCACTTCGTTGGAAAGGCGGAACATGGTGGCGTCGGCCCGGAAGAGATGGGTCCCGTCTCTGGGGGAGGCGGAGCTGTCCTCCCAGACCACCTTGTCGGCCCGGCCCTTTCTCAGGTTCCAGATCCCCACCAGGTAGAGCCACTGGTTGAGGCCGAGCCTGCCCTGGTCCCAGGTCCAGGTCCGGGAACCGGCGGCGTGGTAAAGGGTGACCTTCACGCCCGCTACGTTGGGAGAGGCCTGGTTGCAGGTGACGAAGATCTTGTAGGGCCCCGCCAGGGGAAGGTTGGGCGCAAAGACGGCCCGGTCGGCGGAGGCGGAAAGGACCCGGTTGTAGAGGCACCGGCCGTCGTGGAGGAAGTGGGCGTAGGAATCGACCGAGGATGTCTTGCTGGATCCGAAATAGGTGAAGGACGGGGCGCCGTCATCGGACTCCACCACGATGTCCGAGACCCCCTTGTTCTCGACGAGCCTGGTCCTCCGGATGCCCTTGTACTTGTAGTAGGAAGAGGGAGGCTGGCGCCACCGGTAGACCACGCCCACGCTCCTTCCCCCGGCCTCGATGATGAGATGGGAACCCCATCCGTCGCCGCCCTCGAAGATGTAGGTGTGGCCGCCGTTGTTTCTTGGATACCGGAACACGCAGGCGTCGCCCGTGACCAGGGATTTCAGGCTCACCTGCGTCCAGTGAGGGCCCGGCGTCTGGATCAGGTGGACCGTGGCGTAGGGGTGGTAGGGCTGCCTGTAGGGCACCCAGCGGGCGATGGCCCAGGCCTTGCCAACAAGCCCCGAACAGTCCGTGCCTCCCCACCTCTTGTCGGCGGGGTCCCACTTGGAGCCTCCCATGATGTAGGGACAGCCGATGGCGCTCTTGGCGTACCGGATGATCTCCTCCCGGTCCCTGAGGGGCGTCACCTGGGCCGCCGAAAGTCCCGCCAGAAAGAGAAGAGCGATTCCTGTTCCCCGGATCCTCATCGCCCGCCCTCCTTCTCCGGCGCCTTGGGCGCCTCATTGGAGGGAACCTCCGGCCTCCCCCAGCGGCTCCAGTCCCACTCCAGGACCTCCACGCCCTTTTCGCTCGTCCGGAGCTGGTAGAGGAGGCCTTCGGGGGAAAGGCTGAACCGGCTCATGAGATCGGTGATCGAACCTCCCGGAATCCGGCGGGACGCGAGCAATCTCCCGGCCCGGGAGAAAACCATCACCTGGATCCGGCGGAAGGGATCGCCCCAGGGGAACAGGGCGACCGCGATCCGCCCCGTCCTGTCGCTCTCCAGGTCCAGGACGCACTCCACCCCGCCTTTCACGGGGAATTCCAGCTCCTCCGGCACGGGGGTTCCCCGGCGCCCGAGAAGGAGGCAAAGGCCCTTCCCCGAACGGACGACCTGGACCCAGCCCCGCCGGGTCGGCCTTCCCGGGAGATATCCCCCCGGCGGGGGAAGGAGCCCGAGAGAAAAGAGGGGCTCGATCCCGGGGCAGGGCAGGGACGTGACCAGGGTGTGCCCCCACTCCAAAAGGAGGGCGTCCTTCCCGGCGAAGATCCCCGAAGGAAGAAGTCCCGGCCTGGGAGGAGCGGGAAGGGGAACGACCCGGGACGCCTTTCCTCCTTCAAGAATACGAATTTCCTTTTTTACGAAGGCGTCCAGGACCAGGACCCGGCCCGCGCCGTCCACGGCCAGGAGGTCCACCGTGCGGGAGCCGGCGGGAAGGACCTGGAGGAGCCTACCCTTCCCGTCGAAGACCTGCACTCTTCCAAAGATGCGGTCGAGAATATAGACCCTTCCCCGGGCGGCGGCCACGGCGGGCGGGCCCATC
>JALUZX010000441.1 GCA_027011425.1 Planctomycetota bacterium | reverse complement strand
ACCCGGACCAGTGTCGCCCCTCCCGCTCCGCGGACGGCCTCCAGGCCGGCCGCGCGCCCCCCCGAGACGAGCATGAAGCCCCCGGCCATCACCTCCACCTGGCCGTTGTTCTTCTCGAGGCTCTTTGTGTCCATCAGCCTGGCGATGGCCATGATGTGGCGGTCTCTTTCGTCGCGCAGGTCGTTGGCCTTGACCCCCTGGATCTCGATCTCCCCGATCTTGATGTTCAGGTCCGCGATGGCCTGGGCGTGGCGGTTCACTTCTTCCAGGCGGATCCGCACGTCCTGGAGGATGTTGGACTTGACCTCTCCCAGGCGGTTGGAGAGGAGGTTGAAGCCTTCCGCCAGGGATTGTCCGGCCTGGATGACGCCTCCCCGGAGAGCCCGGTCCGAGGGGTCCGGGACCAGGCCGGAGACGGAGTTGAAGAATCCCGAGAGGAGCCCCGAAAGCCCGGAATCGCCGGGTTCGGCGTAGATCCCCTCGATTTCCTTCAACCGGGAATAGTTGATGGAAGCCTTTCCGAAGAAACCCGTCTGGGTCCGGAGGCGGGCCAGGAGGGACTCGTCGGTAACACGACGGATGGTATCGACCTGGACGCCCGTCCCCACCTGGAAGCCCCTCTGGAGGGTGATGGGGGTCGTGGCGGAGAGAAGGAGATCCTGTCGGGAGTATCCCGGCGTGTTCACGTTGGCCACGTTCTGGCCGATGGTCCTGAGGGCCAGCTGGGAAACCCTGAGCGCCCTCAGCCCCGTGTAGAAGCCCATTCCGTAACTCATGAATCCACTTCCTTCCTCTTCAACCCCTGGTGTCCAGGAGCGAGATCCCGGGACCGTCCCCGTCCCCGCTTCCCGCCGGGGCGATTCCTCTTTCCTGGAAGGCCCTTCCGATGGAGAGGAGGAGGCCCTGGTGGAAACGGGCCGCCTCTTCCAGGAGTTCCTTCCCCACGGCGGCCTCCACCCCGGCCTCCCGGGCGGCCTTCTTCACCCGGGCGCCCGCGGCGGCGAGCCTTTCCCCTGCGTCGCGGGACAGCAGGGGACGGAGGCTGGACACGTTGATCTCCCCGTGGCGGAGGCCTGTGAGGGAAGAAATGCGGTCGAGGAGGACTGCCCGCCGCTTGTCCCTCTCCCCCCGGACCTCGGCCAGTTTCTGCCAGCCCTCCAGGGCCTTCCGGAGAGCGCTTTCGTCCCCGGAGAGGAGGGCCTTCCTCTCCCGCTTCAAGCGGGCGGCCGCATCCTCGAGGAAGGCTGCTTCCTCCAGGAGGAGGGCCTCCATCTTCCTCGCGAGGGTTTCCAGGTCATCCATGGGAGACCTCCTTTTTCCTGCCGGCGTAGGCGCGGCTCTTTCCCGCGCCTTTTTCCTCCTTCTCGACCCAACCGCGGCGGACCCAGTCCTCCACGAGTCGGTCCGCAAGTCCCAGGCCCGGCCCCTTCTCCGCCAGGCTCCGGGAGAGCATGGAGACGAAAAGCCCCTCCTGGACCTGGGAGCCCGGTGAGTCCCCGAAGAATCCGCCTCCAGCCTCGGCCTTCTCCATCCTCTGGAGAAGAAGGTTCACAAAGAGGGCCTCGAATTGCCCCGCCGCCTCCCGGGCTTCCCGCAATCCGGGCCTCCCGCGGAAGGTTTCGGCCTTCCGCACCGTGGTGAAGGCATCGATTCCAAGTCGCGGAAAGTGCTTCATCACATGATCTCCAGTCTCGCGTGAAGGACCCCGGCCCGGCTCAGGGCCTGGAGGATCTCGATGATGTCTCTCGGAGAGGCGCCCAGTTGGTTCATGACTTCCGCCACGTCCGCCAGGCTCGCCCCTCCCTTGATGAGCATGAAGTTATTCTTGCCTTCCACGGCCTCGATGCTGGTCCTCGGCAGGACCGTGGTCTCACCCTCGGTAAGGGAACTCCGGGGGACTGCGATTGGGTTCTCCGTGACCGTAATGGTCAGGTTTCCCTTGGCCAGGGCGCACTTTCCTATCCGCACGTGCCGGCCGATGACGATGGTGCCCGTCCGTTCGTTGATGACCACCTTGGAGGGACCGCCCACCTGGACGGGAAGGTTGACGAGCCTGGCCATGATCTCCATCAGGTTGGCCGGTTCCTTCTGGGCCTCGGTGAGATGGATCCGGACCAGGCCCGGGTCCACGGGAACCACCTTTCCGGGGAAGAGGGTGGAGATGGACCGCGAGATGTTGACGGCCGTGTCGAAGGCGGGCCTCAAGAGGCGGATCTCCAGGTCCCCCCTGGGGGTCAGGATCCGCATGGGGACGGTCTTCTCCACGATCCCTCCTCCCGGAATGTGCCCCACCGTGGGGTGGTTCCGGATGAGCTTGGCGGCGTTTCCCGTGGAGGCGAAGCCGCCGATGCTCACCGGGCCCTGGGCCACCACGTAGACTTCCCCGTCGATGCCCTTGAGGGTGGTGAAAAGGAGTTCCCCTCCGAAGAGGCTCGTGGCGTCCTGGATGGCCGAGAGGGTGATGTCCACCCGGTCTCCTTCCCTGAGAAAGGGGGGGAATTCGCAGGACACGCTGACGAGCGCCACGCTTCCCGCGGCGAGCTGGCCGGCGTCCACGTTGATCTTGTTGAAGGCCAGGAAGGAGGCGAGCCGGGCCCGGGTGGCGGCGTTGCTGTCCCCCGTCCCGGCGAGACCGACCACGATGCCCACTCCCATCAAGTGGTTGGCCTGGACGCCGTTGATGGAGGCCACTTCCTGGAGGCGGACTACGTCCTGGGCGGCCGGGAAGGGCGCGGAAACCGCGAGGGCTGCCGGGAGAAGGATGCTGTTCAAGCGCATTTTTCAACCTCCTAGAAGGGCCAGAAGAACCAGATCGCCGTGTGGATGATCTCCGCCACGGGGCCGCGGCTCGTGGTTTGGCGCCCGCCGCCGGAGGCCTCGATGGCGATCCGGGCGTCGGCCACCTGGTCGCTCCGGATGGTGTTGTCCGACTTCACGTCCCTGGGCCGGACGATGCCCGAGATCCTCAGGACCCGGACCTCGTCGTCCACGACGATCTCCCTCTTTCCCGAGACGACCATGTTTCCGTTGGGGAGGGTATCCACCACCATCACGGCGATCCGGGCTTCCACCTCCTGGTCCCGCTCCTGCTTGTTGTCGCCCTTGAAGGTCTGGGTACCCTTGAGATTCACCTCGGGAAGGGGGGTCTGGAAGGTCTTGGGGGTGATGGTGTAGGCCTGGAGTTTGGCGTAGAGGGTGTTCTCCTGCTTGCGGTCGGTCTTGTCCTGGGCTTTTGTCTTGTGGTCCTCCTTGACCACGATGGTGAGGATGTCCCCGATGTTGCGGGCGATGATGTCCTCGATGGGGGAGATTTTTCTCCGGGCCTTCTTCCACAGGGACTGGCCGGGAAGGGCGGGGGCCCAGCCCGCCGCCGCGAGAAGGAGAAAGATCACGGGAACCGTCTTTTTCATCGCGCACCTCCGCTGGAAACCGCTTCCACGACCCCCACGCCCACGACCTTGCCCTGGACGATCCGGCGGGAGGAGGGGTTCATGACCATGACCAGTTCCCCGAGGGACCCGCCCGTCCTGGCCACGCCCTTTACGGTGATCCGGAGATTTCCCCGGACGGCCACCATGGTGACCAGGTCGCCTTTCCGGACGAGTTCGGGGTTCTTCAAGTCCAAGAGCCGGAGGACCTCCCCCGAGGAGAGCATGCGGGCCGCCACCTTTCCCTTGACCCGGGAGAGGTCATCCAGGGGAGTCCCGAAGAAGCGGGAGACGTCCACGCGCTTGAGCGCCACTTTTCCCCTGTCCAGAGGCTCGCCCCGCCTGAGGGGGGCAAGGGTGACCAGGACCTTCCGGAAACGCCGGAGCCGGAAGGCCACGGGCACGGTTTTCACCGTTTCCCCGTCCACCCGGATGGAGACGTCCAGCACGGCCTGGTCCCTCTCCATGCGGCCGTGGCGCAGAAGGGCCGTAAGGTCCACGCCCCGCCGGCCCGCAGGGACCCGGCAGGCCCGGGCGTGGCGGAGGATGGACCACTCCACCTCCTCCTTTTCCAGGCGGGCCGCCGTGGCCCGAAGGACCAGCTCGGCCGCGTCCTCGATCTGGTCGGCCGTGACCAGGACGCATCGGGAGCGGATCTCCGTTTCCGGCGGGCCGGCGAGCCGGACCCGGGCGGGATCGATTCCCGCCTCCCGGATGGCCTCCTTGACCTCTTCTTTCCGGATCACTTTCAGCCATCCCTCGGCGGGGGGCCGTCCCAGGTCGGCGTCGAGTAGGCGTTTTTCCAGGGCTTCGTCGGAACTCTTGATCCTGGCGATGTCCCTGAGGAGAACCCTTCTCCCCCGGCAGAGGGCCGTGGGCTCGATCTCCACCAGGGCGGCCGGAGCCTTGGGGAGGGCGCGGCCCGCGGCAGGGGCTGCCTTGGCGGGAGGAGATCCTCCCGGTCCGGCTGCCAGCAGAATCATGAGAAGAGCGGAACTCATTCTTCCTACCTCACGATGTTGTTCACCTGGGCGAGCATCTCGTCGGAGGTGCGGATCGCCCGGGAGTTCACTTCGTAGGCCCTCTGGGCCACGATCAGGTTCACCAGTTCGTTCACGATCTCCACGTTGGAGCCCTCCAGGAAGTTCTGGATCAGGTATCCGACGCCGTTGTTTCCCGGGGTGTCCGTGATGGGGGAGCCCGAGGCGGGGGAGGCGCGGAAGACGTTGCCTCCCAGGGCTTCGAGGCCGGAAGGATTGATGAAGCGGGCGAGCTGGATCTGGCCCACCTGGGTTGGTGTCTCGGGGGCGCTGGACGTGGTGACCCAGACCTGGCCGTCCTCGTCGATGGTGATCTTCAACGCGTCCGAGGGGATGGAGATGTCCGGGTCCAGCCGGTAGCCGCTTGAGGTCACGATGTGGCCTTCCGAGTCCAGGAGGAAGGATCCGTCCCGGGTATACCCGATGGAGGCGTCGGGGAGCTGGACGGGAAAGAACCCGTCTCCCTTGATGGCCACGTCCAGGTTCCGGTTGGTGCCTTCCAGCACGCCCTGGGTGAAGACCTTGGGCGTGCCGATCAGCCTGGCCCCGGAACCGAGCTGGAGGCCCAGGGGGTTGGGCCGGCCCGCCACGGTTTCCAGGCCGGGTTGCTTGAGGGTCACGTAGAGGAGGTCCTGGAAACTCGCGGTCCCCCGCTTGAAACCCGTGGTGTTCACGTTGGCCAGGTTGTTGGAGATGGTGTCCACGAAGATCTGCTGGGCCTTCATCCCCGTGGCCGACGTAAAGAGACTCTTGAGCATCTTCTGTCCTCCTTATTGCCTGGCGGCCGCCAGGAAGGAATCCCTCGCCCTCTGGACCTGGACGAGGGCCCGGGCGGCGGCTTCGAAACTTCTCTTGGTCACGAGCATGGTGACCAGTTCCTGGACGGAATCCGCGTTTGCGGATTCCAGGGCGCCTTGTTCGACCTTGCAATTCGTGGCCGGGTAGGCCCTCATGCCCGGGGCGGCGGCGAAGAGGCCGTCTCCCTGGGGCGTGAGCTTGTGAGGATCCTTGAAGGAGTAGATTCCAAGGACCCCCAGGAGGGTCCCGGCCTTGGTGCGCACCGACCCGACGGGGTCCACCATGATCTGTGAGCCCTCCCCCTCGGCCAGGTCCACCCTGATCGGCTGGCCCTCCGTGCTGAGGACCAGGTAGCCCGAGGGGGTGCAGAGTTCGCCCTTCTGGTTGGGATGGAGGCTCCCGACGCGGGTATACCGGATTCCGAAAGGGGTCTTCACCTGGAAGAAACCCTTTCCGATCAGGGCCAGGTCCAGGTCGTTGCCCGTGACCTTGACGTCCCCCTGGCTGAAATCCACTCCCTCGGTGAAGGCCGGGATGGTGAGAGGTCTCCCGTCGGCGGCCTGCAGGTCGGAAAGATACTCCACGAACCGGCCCACCTTCCTCTTGTAGGCCGGGCTCTGGAGGTTGGCCAGGTTGTGGGAGATGTTGTCCTGTTCGCTGGAGAGGGCCGCCATGGCGGCGGCGACCGTGACTTCACCCGTTTCCATGGTCCGTCTCCCCTTTCGCTCTACCGCACCAGGTTGACCAGCTCGGCCAGGATCTGGTCGGTCGTGGTGATGACGCGGGCGTTGGCCTGGTAGCCCCTCTGGGCCTCGATGAGGCGGACGAATTCCTCGGCGATGTCCACGTTGGAATTCTCCAGGACCCCCGAGACGATCTTTCCCGCACCGGCCGTGCCGGGCTGGGTGATGATGGGGTCGTCGGAGTTGGGCGACTGGGAGAAGAGGGTGTCTCCTTCCTTGAGGAGGCCCCCCTCGTTGGTGAATACGGCCAGGCGCAGGGTCGCGAGGTCCCGGGTGTGGCCGTTGCTGTAGAAGCCCTGGAGAACGCCGTTGGACTCGAAGGAGACGTTGAGAAGGTCTCCCGAGGGGTAACCGTCCTGGTCGGTGGCGGCGGCCGAAGCCTTGTCCCCCATCTGGGTGAGCCCGTCGAACTGGGCCGAGGTGCCCATGGAAAGGTTGATGGTCTGGGTCGTGGTGAGGCCGTCCCACGAGAAGGAGAGATTGTTTCCGTTGCCGTCGATCACGACGTTGAAGCTGCCGTCCTCGTTGAAGAGGATCCGGTCCACCGTCCCGTCCACCACGCTTCCCTGGTCGGCGGGGACGCTGGCCGTGAGCGACCATTCACGGTCCGAAGTCCGGGTGAACGTGAAGGTCACGGGGTGGGCCCTGCCCAGGGAGTCGTAGATGTCCATGGAGGTCTTCACCGTGTCCGGCCCCTTGCCTTCCTGGGTGACCTTGAAGGAGGGGAAGGTGGAGGATCCGTGGTTGGTGGAGTGGTCCGAGATGTGGAGGGCCAGCTTGGATTCCCCCGTGTCCGTGGCGGTGACCTTCAGGGTGCCGTCGGAGGCGAGGGTGACGCCGGCATCGGGGAAGAGGTTGTCCAGGAAGGTGACCAGGTCTCCCAGGGTGGTCCCGTTCTGGCCCGCCCCCGTTCCAAAGACGAAGGTGTCCCCGATGGAGTGGCCCGCTGCGTCCTGGCCGGAGATCACGATCCGGTCGCCTGCCTGGTAGTCTTCCTGGTTCCCCACGAGCTGGTTCAGGCTGGTGGAGGCCGTGGCCGCCGTCTGGGTCCCCGAGGTGAACCTGGTGGAAAGCCCGAGGACCGAGAGGGGGGTTCCGCTCACGTTTTCGAGCTTGAGGGACGCCGAAGACCCCACGTGGTTGGTCTCCAGGGTGAAGGAGTTTCCCGAGACCTGGACGGTCACACCTGTCACCTGGCTTTCGATCATGCTCTTGATCTCGGCGGCCGTTACGGCGGCGGGATTGGCGAAGGTGGATGTGTCGATGGTCACTGTCTGGGGGGTCCCTCCGTCGACGCTGACGGAGAACTTGGTGCCGTTGTAGGAGGAGAGGTTGAAGGGGCCCGTTCCCCCCGAGAGGGAGGCCGCCGTGCCTTGCTGGAAGGGGGACCCTGAGGAAAGGATTTCCGCCAGGGGGCCGGTGACCTTGGCGGGGAGATTGCCTTGCAAGGTAAGGGTGGTCGTGGCCTGGGCGGGGATGGTGTCGGAGGCCGGGACGGTGATGACGTTGCCGTCGGTGTCCAGGACCCTGAGGCCCGTCCTCAGGTCCACGAGCCTCCTGTTGGTGTCCACGCCGAAGGAACCGACCCGGGTGTAGAAATTGCGGTTTCCGTCGTTGAGGGTGAAGAAGCCCTTCCCCTGGATGGCTACGTCCAGGGGCCTGCCTGTGTCCAGGAAGGTCCCCTGGTTGGTGTTGAGGTCGATGGAAGCGAGGGATGTGCCCAGGCCCACCTGGAGGGGGTTCTTCCCGCCCAGCTCCCCGTGGGGCCCCGAACCTCCGCTCATGGTGAAGGAGAGGAGGTCGGCGAACGTCACCCGGCTTCCCCAGAAGCCCGGGGTGTTCACGTTGGCGATGTTGTTCCCGATGACGTCCAGGTATTTCTGGTGGGCCCTTAGCCCGGAAAGTCCGGTGAAAAGCGAGGTATTGACCACTTTTTCAGCCTCCCCTTCGAATCAGTTCTTGTTGTTTCCCTGGGAATTCCCCTTTTTCCCTGTTTTCTGAGAGGTTGAATTCGCCTTGATTCCCGTCACCCAGGCGAGCCGGATGGTCTTGCCGCCCAGGTCCAGGAGGGTCTTTCCGTCCTCCACGCGGACGCCCTGGACCACGCCCGAGCCTTCCTTGCCGTCTTCGGTCTTGTAGATCACCGTCTTTCCGATCAGGTCGGCCCCCTGCTTGAGTCCCTGCATCCGGGCCAGGATCCCCTGGTAGCTGAGAAGCTGGAGGATCCCGTCGTTCATCTGCTTGGTCTGCTCCATGGAGGAGAACTGGGCCATCTGCTCCATGAAGGACTGGTTGTCCACGGGGGAAAGGGGACTTTGGGTCCTCATTTCCGCAACCAGGAGCTTCAGGAACATGTTGTCCGAAAACTTGACGTTCCCCGTCCCCAGAAGGTCGGGGGCGCCCTTGCCCGCGATGGAACCTACGTTGCTCATGGTTCTTCCTTTTCCTTGATGGTTGTCAGGCGATGACGTCCAGGGCCGATCCGCTCCCCCAGGTCCGGAT
>JALUZX010000440.1 GCA_027011425.1 Planctomycetota bacterium | reverse complement strand
AGATGGCCCCGGCCCAGGCCCACCAGGTCCGTGAACCCGCCCTCCACGGCGGCCGCCGCGGCTTGCGGAAGGGCCCGGCCCAGGGCGCTCAGCCCGCCCGTCACAAGGGCCATCCCGGGAAGGGCCTCCTTGACGGCCCGGGCCGCCTCCAGGTGGCGGGCCGCCCCGGCGGTCCAGGGCTCGGGCGGTTCCGGGTCGCCCTGGGCGGGATGGACGGCGGGACGCACCAGGTGGGGGGTGGTGTAGGGGGTCCCGAGAGAAGAAGCGAAGAAGGTCACCCCTTCCTTTTCGGCCATCCGGATGAACTCCAGGGGCTCCGAGAGGTCGGGGGACCAGGGATCCTCCGGGGACGCCCCGAAGGGAACGGACGCTTCCTTCGTCCCCGGCGGCGCCCAGGAGGGTTCGAAAAGCGAGAGCCGGAAGGTCACGGCCAGACCCGGAACGTTTCTCCGTATTCCCTCGAGAACCTGGAAGAAGAAGCGGGCCCTGTTTTCCAGGCTTCCGCCGTAACGGCCGGGCCTCCCCTTGGCGCAGAGGATTTCGTGGCCCAGGTAGCCGTGGCAGAGCTTGACATCCACGAACTCGAATCCGGCCCGGGCGGCGCGGGAGGCGGCGGCAACGTATTCCTCCACGATTCCCTCGATCTCCCCGTCGGTGAGCAGAGGCACCGCGGAGTCCAGGCCCGTCCGGGCGTCGAGCCAGGGATCGTGGAAGACCGGGGCCGGCCCGGGCCGGGCGAAGCGCCCCCCGTGGGCGAGCTGGACGCCCAAGAGCATCCCCCGGAGAGCCTCCTCTCCGAACTCCCGGGCCCGGGCCTCCCGGACCTTCCGGGCCAGGGCCTCCAGGCCGGGAAGGTTCTCCTCGGAGAGAACGAGCTGCTCGGGGTGGGAGCGGCCCGACCGGGAGACCGCCACGGCCTCCCCCCAGACCAGGGCCGCCCCGGACGCCCCGTATCTCTCCCACCGCATCTCCGTGAGCGGCGTGGGCGCCCCGGAGGGATCGGCGTCCCATCCCTCCATGGGGAGGGCGCAGACCCGGTTGGATAAAATCTTTCCCCCCGCCTCGACAGGCCTCCCCAGGACCCGGCCGGGATCGTCCACCGGGGCCAGGCCGAGCCGGGCCGCCTCCCCCGCGAAATCTCCGAAGACGTCTTCCGCCCCGCCCACTTCAGAGCCTCTCCAGGTGCAGGCCGCCGTCCACGTGGAAGACCGAGCCCGCGCTGTAGGGGACATCCCCCTCCACAAGAGCCGCCGCCAGGCGGGCCACGTCCCCGGGCTTTCCAAGACGCCCCTCCGGAACGAGCCCTTCCTTCAGTCTTTCCCTGTAGTTCTCCAGGACGGGAGCCGTCATGTCCGTCTCGATGACGCCGGGCCGGATCTCCCAGACCGGGATCCCCTCCGGGGCGAGCCTGAGCGCCAGGAGTCTCACCCCCATGGAGGCCCCCGCCTTGGCCAGGCAGTAGGAGGCCCGGTTCAGGCTGGCCTGGACGGCGCTCACCGAGGTGATCCAGAGAAGGCGCCGGTCCCGTGGCGGGCCGGCCAGCATGCGCCGGGCCGCATCCCGCGCCAGGAGCCAGGGGCCTTCCAGGTTCACCGAGAGCATCCTCCGGACCGAGTCCTCTTCCTCCTCCAGGAGGTCCACCCGCTCCGCAGGGGCGGCGCCGGCGTTCTGGACGAGCACGCAAAGCGGGCCGAGCCCGGCCTCGGTCTCCTCCAGGATGCGGGCCCGGTCGGCCGCATCGGCGATGTCCCCGCCGACGAGAAGGGCCTCTCCCCCGCCCTCTTCCACGAGCCGGGCCGTCTCCTCCGCCGCGTCCCGCCGCTTCCGGTAGTGGACGGCCACGGCCCGGCCCTTCTTTCCGAGGGCGACAGCCACGGCCCTTCCGATGCCCCGGCTCGCCCCCGTGACCAGGCACACTTTCTTCATGATCTTCCTTTCTCTCCGCCGAGAACGCGCCAGGCCGCGTCCAGGAGGAAGTAGTCCCCCCAGGCCGTGCACTCGTCCACGCCCAGGCCCTTGCGCCTGTGGTAGATTCCGTGGAGGAGGATTCCCTCCGGAAGAGGTCCCGGGGGAGCCAGCCATTCATCGGATGCCAGGCCCTCCAGGATCCGCCATGCCGCTTCTTGGTATTTTCGGCCCTCCTTCCCGCCCTCTTCGCCGAGAAGTTCTCCCAGCAACGAGAGCCCCCCGGCCGCGACGGCCGCGGCCGAGCTGTCGGGAGGAACGGGCCCGGGCTCGTCGAAATCGTTGGGCGGAACGACCCTTCTCCCGAGGGCGTCGAGGAAATACTCCGCCGCCGCCCGGGCGGCGGCCCGCATCCCCTCATCCCCCGTGAGACGATACACGTCGGCGAAGCCGTGGAGGGCCCAGGCCTGGCCCCGTGCCCAGCAGGAGTCGGGCCGCCAGCCCTGCTGGGTG
>JALUZX010000439.1 GCA_027011425.1 Planctomycetota bacterium | reverse complement strand
GGCCTTCCCCCCCCGCGCCCACTCTCCGGCCGAGACGGCGTAGACCACCCGGGCCCGGAGGGCCAGGGGCCGGCCGGCCGGGCCTTGAAGGGCCTCGAAGGGAAGGAAGGCCAGGAGCCCGTCGGGGACCACGACCAGGGTCCCACCCGCCTTTGGAGCCCGCTCCAGGGGACCCGAAAGAAGGCGGGAGAGGCCGGCCAGGGCCGGCCGGTCCCCCGCGAGGAAACGCGCCACAAGGGATTCGAAAGCCTGGACGGAACCCAGGTCGAAGACGCCGTCCTTCTTCGGGTCCTTGGACACAAGGAGACACCAGACCCTCTTCGAGGTCCAGACGAACCGGACCAGGGCGTCCTCCTTTCCCAAGGCCGCCCGGACCCGGTCCGGCCCGGCCCCCGCCGGCGCCAACAAATCCGCCCAGATGGATCCGGATCGCCGGAGTCCCCCTGCGGCGGCGCCGAGATTCTCCAGGAGTTCCCGCCGTTTTCCCGGGGGATATTCCCCCCGCTCGTCCGCCCGGAGGAGATCCAGATATTTCCGCAGATCAGGATTCCGAAGGGCTTCATCCCCCGTCCATGGAGCCAGGCCCTCCAGGAGGGAACGTTCCCGGAGCCGGTCCAGGGCCCGGAAGGCCCGGGCGAAGCGTTTGGGGTTTTTTTGCGCCAGCCGCGCCCAGCCCCGGGCCAGGGGGTCCCACAACGAGCGGCCCAAGCCCCACCGCTCCTCCCTGCATTCCGCGGCCAGCCTTTCCGGAGGGGTGTGGGCCAGGGAGGCCTCGGCCATCTCCAGGTAGTCCAGGAGTTCGGGCGTGCAGCCCCGGGAGTCCAGCTCCCCCCCGGCGAGGCCCAGGAAGGTGGGAGCCAGGTGGGGGGAGTCCTCCCCGAGGAGGCTCCTTTGGACCTCCATGAGGGGCCGAAGGATCGCCGCCCCCTCCTTCGGTTTCCCCAGGGCCTGAAGAACTTCCGCAAGGAGGAGGTCAGCCTCCACCAGGTCCGGATGGAATCCCTTCTTCTCCCCTCCCCCGAGAAGGCGCCGGGCGGTTTCACACTCGACCTTGGCCTCCTTCCACTTTCCTTCCATGGCCAGGGCCCGGGCCCGGAGGGATCTCCTGAAGCCCTCGATCCGGGCCGGACCTCTTCCGGGGGAAAGTAATCCCAGCCACGCCTCGGCTCCGGCCGCCCGCCCAAGGGAGAGCCAGAGCCGGGCGCGGCCCAGGAGGGCCTCCGAAGGGAAGTCTCCCCTTTTTCCTTCCTGGGGAATTTGCCCAAACAGCGCCTTCAGGACCCGGCCCGCCTCCTCCCTCTCTCCCAGGGAAAGAAGAAGGGAGAAGATCCCCTCCAGGGCCGCCCGGGCTCCCTTTTCCTCCTTTCCCGCCAGGAGACCAAAGGCCCTTCGAAACAGGGCGAGGGCTGCGTCGGGGTTTCCTTCCCGGGCCAGGACCGAGGCCAGGCCGGCCATGGGTGGGCCGAGCCTGGCCGGAAACTTCCTCCCCAGGAGCCGCTCGTAGATGGCCAAGGCCCAGCTCCAGTGCTCCTTGGCTCTTTCCAGGTCCCCCGCCCGGAGGGCGAGCTTTCCTGCGTATTCCCGGGCCCGGGCGGCGTCCAGGCTCTTGCCGCCCACCTTCTCGAAATCCTCCACGGCTCTCTCCGCCAGTTTCCGCGCTTCCGCAAAGAGGCCGGCCTTCTCGCAGATCTCCGCCAGGTTCCTGCGGGTCATGGCCGTCCCGGGAGAGGGGTCGCCGGCGCGGCGGGCGACGGCCAGGGCGCGCCTTCCCGCCTCCAGGGCCTCCTTGTTCCGGCCGGCCCGGGAGAGGGCGTAGGAAAGACTGTAAAGGGTGCGGCCCACGAGCTGGTCGCCTGGGCCCAGCTTCTTTTCCCGAAGCTGGAGCGCCTTTTGGAGAAGGGGGACGGCCTCGGCGAATTTCCCCAGGGTTTCGAGTTCCACAGCCCTCCGTTCCAGGGCGGCCGGGTCCGGCGGAGAAGCCTGGGGGAAGAGAAGAATGGAGACGAAAAAGAGGGTTTTCATCCAGGCGACTCCGCAGGTCGCGGGTTTCCCCCGGCGCGCCCGGGAAGGGCGCGCCGGGGGAAGACTACTTCCATGCTTACATGCCTCCGAGCCGGAGGACGTCCACGGAGTAGCTGTAGTAGTAAGGCTTGTCCGGGAAGGGGGGCGCCCCGCCCCGGTAGTAGCTGTAGAGGTGGAGGGCCGGCCTGGGCTTCATGTAGGTGCCGAGAGTGAACTTGAGCCCTTCCGAGGCCCTGACCCCAAGGGTGTTGTAGTTCTTGTCGAAGACCAGGGTCTGCCCGTAGACCACGCCCCCGGCGAGGAGGGGATCGTAGGGAACGGGCAGGTCCACCCGGTAGCGGCCGTTGACTCCCGAGGAATCGGTGAAGCCCATGAAGACCAGGACCACGTCGGTGTTCAAGTAGCATCCCGGCGCCCCCACTCCCGCCAGCGGGAAGGGAAGGGAGAAGGACCCCCAATTGGTCCTGCTCACCCCCAGGATCGCCATTGCGGGGGTATGGTATCCGCCCTTGGAATACCAATACCAGTAGAGCCTGGAGGTCCCATTGATGGGCGGCGCGTAGCCGTGGAGGGTCAAGCCCGACGGGCACCCCTTCCCGTATTTCACGACCGTCCCGCTCTTGGCGGATGACGTGTAATACTGGGCATCAGTATACCAGTTGTAGCTTCCGTTTCCGCTCGGATAGTTCGACGTGTCGAACTGGACGAGCAGGTTCCTTCCTTTCACGTATCCGAAAGGATAATTGAACGGAACGATCGCGCTGAAAGGCGCCGGCGGGGTTGCCGGCCTGGCGGCGGCGGGGAAACTGACCAGCCTCTTGAGGGCCACGAGCTTGTAATCCGTCCCCGCGTAGTTGGCCTTGAAGCTCGTCCGCGTCCACCCGGCGGCGCCCTTCACCTTGTAGGCGGCCATGTGGATGGTCATGTAGAACTTGTGGGCCGCGTAGGTGGGGGAGCCGGTCCCGTTGCGCCGGAAGCCGATGCTCTTGATGAGCCCCGTCTTCAACCTGCCCAGGATGGAGGCGTCGAAGAGCTGCTGGGAGCGGGCCGGCGCGTAACGGGTGGGGATGTGGTGGGAGGTGTTGCCCTCCTTGCACTCCAGCCCCGAGGGGGCCGTGGCGGCCGGCTTCAGGACGGTGATCTTGGCCGCGTCCCAGCCGTCGGTGTCGTTGTTCGCCGTGTTGTAGTCCTTCTCGTCCAGGATCACCCCGATCCAGTAGGTCCCCGGCCTGGTCGTGCAGGGGATGACCGGCTTGGCCGAGACGTTCACGTTGACGCTCGACTTCTTGCCGAAGTCCCAGGTGAAGGCGTGCCTCTGGATCTTCAAGTCCGCCTTTGAGATGTTGTCGTTGGTCGAGAGGTAAACGTCGGTGTGGAAAGTCTTCTTCGCCGGGTCATAGAGGGAGGCGTTGCAGACCCGGTAGTTCATGCTCAGCACGGGGTTCCCCGCCGCCACGCCGCCGGCGGGCGTCGTGACCTTCACCGCCAGGGGCACGTAATCCGCCGCGGTCTTGGGATAGGCTGCGGGAATCATCGTGTCCCGGATGCCCAGGAACTTGGCCTTGGTCATGCGGGTGTGGCCGATGTTCCGGTGGGGATGGCCCCACTGGGACGCGACCGTCGCCGTGGACATGACGGCGTGGATGATCCTGCTGCTCCCGCTCTTGTAGTAGGAGCCCGACCCGCTCATGCCTCCGGGCCGGTAGGGCCAGTTGGTGGCCGCGTCCAGCCGGTAGGTCCGGACGAGGTCGTAGGTGCCGTACCCGTAATACATGGCGTTCGGGGCGCCGGCATACCCCCTTCCCGGATAACCTGCCATGTTGAAAGTGCGGCCCACGTAATAGGTGTTGCTCGTGTTGTATCCGTAGCCCAGGAACCCCGTGAGACACCCCACGGGCCGGTCCAGCCGGATCACACCCATATCGTGGTTCCAGTCGCTGTTGGCGGTCCAACCCGACCAGGAATAGAGCATGGACGCGTTCGCGCCGCCGTAGGCCCTGTCCGTGCCGTTCCAGGCCGGGTAGACCCGCACGTTCTTGGCCCAGGTGGAGTTCTTTCCCCCGTGGACCACGTGGCCCGCGGTGAGGGCGTGCTTCATGTCGATCATCGACGCGGAGGCGATGTAGTTCTTGGTCCCGATGGTCATGAAGACCTTGCAGGCCGTGGACCAGGGGAAGGAGGCGCCGGTGATCCGGGTGAGCCCGTGATTCCAGGCCTCCGGCTCCCCCACCTGGTTCCGGAGTCGCGTGCCCGTGACCCAGTCCGCCTCCGGCCCGACGGGATCGGGCATGTCCATGCTCTTCTCCACCCCCGTCCTGGGATCGTAGGAGACGATCTTGTTCTTGAATCCGGGAGGAGAGACACCGCGGTTCTTCATGTCCGGCATGGGCACGGGGACCGCGTCCTTGGGGGGAGGCGGAACCTCGTAGCGAAGGCGCCCCTCGTTTCCGGGGGCGCCGGGCTGGTCGAGCTGTTTCTCCCCGTTGGTGTTCACCGAGGGCGGCCCCTGGGCGGCCCCCCACCCCGCGCAGAGAAGGAATGCGGCAAAAGGAATCAGATACTTCATAAAACCTCCATGTGGTAAAGAGCCGATTCCCGCTTCCAGCGGCGGACTTCACGCCCCGCGGGGGAGACCACGGGAAGAAAAGAGGCCGGGAAAACAGGAGGGAAGGAAAACGGGAAAATTCTGGGATAAACGGTACGGAAAGAATGAAGGGAGACTCTATGGTCAAAAGGGCCTTCCCGGAAAGGAGGCTCCACCGGGCCCCGCCGGGAAGAGCCTTTTTTGGTGTCGAACCGGGGACACCGGTGAAGAGTACACTCTAGCAGGAAACCGCGTCCCTTCCACCCCCCCCTTCGAAAAAAAACGGACTCCAGGAAAAAACGGAAAAAACAGTCCACTTCACCGGGAAACGACGTGAAATCGTCACAACGAAAAAAATCCTCCCTAATAAATCCTTCACCCCCCGCGTCCCCACGGATTTCCTCCATTCCCGGGCCCGGAATAGAGCAAAGGTCGGCCCTCCCGGGCCCCTACTCCAGCCCCAAGAGCCGCTTCAGCTCCGCCGCGCCTTCGGCCAGGGTCTTCTCCACCTCTCCCTCGTCCTCCCCCTCGCACCAGAGGGTGAGTCGAATGGTGACGCCCCACCCCGTCCCCCGGACCCGGCTCTTGACGTAGAGCCCTGGAAAACGCGCCGTAACCGCCCGCACGTGCTCCTCGATCAAGGACTCGTCCTTTCCGGGCCAGACGATCTCCACCTCCCGGCGAACCAGCCTTCTTTCCCCTTCTTCCTGGAACAAGGGCTCGGCGTGGAGGGGGAACATGGCCTGCATCTCCTCGGGAACCCCAGGAAAAGAGAGGATCGTCGTTCCCTCCCGCTCCAGGGCCATCCCCGGGGCTGCGCCCAGGGGGTTGGAAAGGGGCCGGGCCCCCCGGGGAAGAAGGGCCATCTTCCGCCGGCCCGGGGTCATCTCGGGCGTGGAAGTGAGGCCCTCCTCGTAGAGTTTCGCGTAGGCCTCCCGGACCCAGGCCTCCGCCTGGGGATGGACCTCCAGGGGGAGGCCGAGGGCCCCGGCGATGGACCGCAGGGTCATGTCGTCGAAGGTGGGGCCCAGGCCCCCCGTGGTCACCAGGAAGCGGGTTCCCCTCTCCAGGATCCAGAGAACCTCCCGGCCGATCTCATCCTCCACGTCGTCCACCGTGGAGAAACGCCAGCACCTCCGCCCCAAGGGCTCGATCCTGCGGGCCATCCAGTTGGCGTTCCGGTCCAGGGTGTTGCCCTTGAGGAGTTCCCGGCCCACGCAGAGGATGGCAACGTCCCTTGGAAGCCCTTCCCCCCCTCTTCCGCGTTCCTCGCCCATGCCTGCCTCCTGGTAAGTTCGTTTGCTTCCTGCCGGAGAGGACACCATAATCAAAGGCCGCCCCAGATGGCTACCCGCGAGGAAGAAGGATGGCCCCCGGGTTGCGAGGACCGCCCAGAGATGACCTCCGAGCCCCAAGAACAAAAGATGGCCCCCGTGAAGCCCCTCTTCATCGAGAAGGAGATGAAGGAGGCTTACCTCAACTACGCCATGAGCGTGATCTACTCCCGCGCGCTCCCGGACGTGCGGGACGGCCTCAAGCCCTCCCAGCGGCGCATCCTGGTCGCCATGAACGACCTGCACCTGGGGCCGCGGGCCAAGTACCGCAAGTGCGCCAAGATCGCAGGCGACACCTCGGGCAACTACCATCCCCACGGGGAAGGGGTGATCTACCCCACCCTGGTGCGCCTGGCCCAGGACTTCAACATGCGCTACCCCCTGGTGGACGGCCAGGGCAACTTCGGCTCCATCGACGGGGATCCCCCGGCGGCCATGCGTTACACAGAGGCCCGCATGGCCGAGCCCGCCATGGACATGCTGGAGGACCTGGACAAGGAGACCGTGGATTTCGTCCCCAACTACGACGAAACCCGCATGCAGCCCGTGGTGCTCCCCTCCAAGTTCCCCAACCTGCTCTGCAACGGCTCCTCGGGCATCGCCGTGGGCATGGCAACCAACCTGCCCCCCCACAACCTTGGGGAGATCGCCTCCGCCCTGGCGGCCCTGATCGACAACCCGGAGATCACCATCGAGGAACTCCTGGCCCACGTCCACGGCCCGGACTTCCCAACTGGCGGGATCATCCTCGGAAAAGCGGAGATCCGTAAAGCCTACTACACGGGCAGAGGCCACCTCAACGTCCGGGCCCGCACCGAGGTGGTGGAGCGCAGGAACCGCCTGGAGATCGTGGTCACCGAGATCCCCTACCAGGTCGGCAAGGACCGGATCACCGAGAAGGTCAAGGACGCCGTCAAGGACGGGCGGATCGACACCATCGCCGACATCCGGGACGAGTCCTCCTCCCGGGTGGGCATGCGGCTCATTTTCGAACTCAAGAGGGGCGTGGACGACGCCCAGGTCACCCTGAACCGCCTCTTCAAGTACACCCCCCTCCAGGAGACCTTCACCATCCAGAACCTGGCCATCGACCGGGGGCGGCCCAGGCTTCTCAACCTCAAGCAATTGCTCGAGGCCTTCCGGGACCACCGGGTGGAGGTGATCCGCCGCAGGACGCGTTATCTGCTCCGCAAGGCCGAGGAACGCCTCCACATCGTGGAGGGCCTGAGAATCGCCGTGGCCAACATCGACGAGGTGGTGGCCATCATCAAGGGTTCCCCCGACGTGGAAACCGCCAGGATCCGCCTGATGGAGCGGTTCCAGCTCACAGAAATCCAGGCCCGGGCCATCCTGGACATGCGCCTGGCCCGCCTCACCAGCCTGGAGATCGAGAAACTCGAGGCAGAGTGGCGGGAACTCAAGGAGAAGATCGCCCGTTACCGGGCCATCCTTGCCGACGTGCGCCTCGTCCACGACATCATCAAGGCCGACCTGGCCGACATGGTGAAGCGCTACGGGGACAAGCGCCGCACGGAGATCCTGGAACAGGAAGGGGAGGGCCTCTTCCTGGACGAGGACCTGATTCCCGTGGAGGCCATGGCCGTCACGGTCTCCAAGAACGGCTACATCAAGCGCACCCCCCTGGAGGCCTACCGCCGCCAGGGCCGCGGGGGCAAGGGCGTGACCGGCGCCGACACCAAGGAGGGGGATTTCCTCCAGCACCTGTTCGTGGCCTCCACCCACGACTACCTCCTCTTTTTCAGCGACCAGGGGAAGGTCTACTGGAAGAAGGTCTACGAACTTCCCGTCCTCGCCCGGAACGCCAGGGGCCGGGCCATGGCCAACGTCCTCGAGTTCCAGGCCCCCGAGGAGAGAGTCACCTCCATCCTTCCCGTGAGCGGGTTCCTGCCGGGCCGGTATGTCTTCATGGCTACCCGCCAGGGAGTGGTCAAGCGCACCGAGCTGGAAGCCTTCTCCCGGCCCAAGCGCAAGGGCATCATCGCCATCACCCTGGACCCGGGCGATCACCTGATCGGCGTCGCCTTGGTGGGCGACGAAGAGGAAGTGATGCTGGGCACGGCCGAGGGCTATGCCGTCCGCTTTCCCTGCCGGGACGTCCGCCCCATGGGCCGTCCCGCCCGGGGGGTCAGGGGCATCACCCTGAGACCCGGCGACGAGGTGGTGGACCTGGTCATCCCCCAGGAAAACACCACGCTCTTCACCATCTGCGAGGGGGGGTACGGCAAGAGGACCCGCTTCTCGGAATACAGGATCACCCGCAGGGGCGGAAAAGGAATCATCAACATCCGCACCACCGAACGGAACGGCCGGGTCGTCAACCTGCTGGCCGTTTCCGAGGATGACGAGGTGATGATCCTCACCACCAAGGGGATGACCGTCCGGATTCCCGTAAAGGGAATTTCCCTGATCGGGAGGGACACCCAGGGCGTACGGTGCATGCGCCTCGCCCCGGGGGACAAGGTCGTCTCCGCGAGCCGGGTCGTCCCGGAAGAGGCGGAGGAGGAAACTTCCGGCGGCGGGGAGGCCGGAAGCCATCCCCCTGCCGCGCCCCCTCAGGG
>JALUZX010000438.1 GCA_027011425.1 Planctomycetota bacterium | reverse complement strand
TGGATCTCCTCCGTTCGGCCCTGCCCGCCCTGAAAGGCGATAAATTTTCCTTAGAACGAATACGTGTCCAGTCGCTCGCCTCCCGGCGGGAGTGGCCGGAAGCCATCCAGCGGGCCCGCCGGTTGCGGCGGGAGTTCAAGGACCGGGAGGAGGCCGCGGACCTCCTGGTCCAGGTCCTTTTCGAGGCCCGGGAAGACCGGGCCCTGGTGGAACTCGGCGGAGAGGGGCCGGGCCGGGCCGCCCTGGAAGGGGTGGCCCTGTGTTGCCTTGGGCGGTGGGAAGAAGCTCTCCCAAGACTCGAAAAGGCCCTGGTAGAAGACCCGGAAGACCTCATCTCCGCATACGGGCTCGCCTGCGCCCTGGCCATCCAGGGCCGAAGGGACGAAGCGGCCCGGGCCTTCATCCAGGTTCTCGCCATGGAGGAGACGGCTTTCGTGGAGGTCCTGGACCGGGAAGCCCGCCGCTTCCTGGAAAAAGAGAAGGTCTCATGACGCCGTCGGGGCCCGGCGATTCTTCCCCAGGAGCGGATCTCCCATGGACAGGTCTCCGGGCCGGAACCTGACCCTCCTCCAGGCCTTCGCCGTCATCGTGGGCACCGTGATCGGCTCGGGGGTCTTCATGAACCTTCCCATGGTGGCCCGCGTGGCGGGGAACCCATGGACGGGCGCCTGGATCTGGCTGGCCGGCGGGCTCCTCTGGGTGCCCCAGGTCCTGGTCCTGGCCGAGATGGGAACGGCCTTTCCGAACCAGGGAGGGCCCTACCGGTTCCTCGTCGAGGCGGGCTCCCCCTTCCTGGGTTTCATCTATACCTGGACCGCCTTTCTCACCAGCGACACCCCGACGATCACCATCGTGGCCCTCCTGGCAGCCTCGGCGGCCTCCGCCCTCTTCCCTCCCCTGGGCGGCCCCTGGGCCTCCCGGGCCTTCGCGGCGGCCCTCATCCTCTCCTTCGCCTGGATCCAGACCCGGGGCGTACGGCTTGGGAGCCGGCTCCAGGTCCTGCTCACGGCCTTCAAACTCCTTCCCCTCCTCGCGCTGGTGGTCCTGGCCCTCCTGCCCGGGGCCCCATCCCACCTGGCCGGACCCTTCCCGGCCCGGGAAGACCGCTCCTTCTTTTCCCTGTTTACGGCGGGAACCTCCACGACTCTCTGGGCCTACGCGGGCTTTCTGAACATCCTCTACATGGCGGGGGAAGTGAGAAGGCCCTCGAGGAACATCCCTCTCGCTCTTTTGGGGTCCCTTCTTTTCATCACCGCCGCCTACGTAGCCATCCACTTGGCGGCGTGCGCCATCGTTCCCTACGACCGCATCCTCCAGGTCTCTCCCGACGGCTACTTGAACCCCTTCGCCTTCATTCCCTCGATTTCGGCCTTTTCCGGGCACCTTTTCCACCTGGTCTTCCTGGTCTCCATGCTGGCCTTGCTGAACGCCCTGGTCATGACCCAGCCCAGGCTGGAATACGCCACAGCGAAAGACGGCCTTTTCTTCGAACCCTTCGCGAGGATCCACCCCGCGCGTCTCACGCCCAACCACTCCATCTGGATCCAGTCCATCCTGGCGGTCCTGCTCTTCGCCGTGGGGAACGTCCAGGCCCTGGTGGGATACTTCACCCTCTCCTACGTCCTCCAGAACGCGTGCGTCTACGGGGCCCTCTTCCCCCTTCGCTCCCGGCCCGACTACGCCCCCGCCTTCCGCCTCAAGGGAGCCCGCGCCTGGGCAGCCCTGGCCGTGGCCATCCAGCTCTACCTCGTCTACGGCGCCGCAACCGCCTTCCCCACCCCGGCCATCCTCGCCTGCACCGCCCTCATCCTCTCCGGAATCCCCACATACCTGGCCTTCCGCAAAACCCGCCGGAGAACGTAGTCCCCCGGACAAAGGCGCCCCCCCAGAGGACCCAGAACTTTCCGAAATCTTGGCAAACCGGGGTGACCCACTTCCAAAAGGCCCCACGAATGTGGTGGCGGGCGGGGGATGATGGGACCAGGCCGCCCCCGTTTCCGCCCCCACCAGCCCGGGTTCTCTCTCTTCTTCTTTTTTCCTGGTTCCTCCGGGGTAGGGAAAAGGCCGGGCGAAGCCCGGGCGACGCCTTGTGATGCCGATCGAGGAAGAGGCGCCCCCTCTTCTTGAAAAGGGCACGGATGGACGGACGCGACAAAAGTCCTGGACCTTCGAAAATTCCAAGAAATTCGTGACCTTCCCCCAGTTTGAAATTTTGTGAAGCCCCCGCCGGAACGAGGCCGGATCGGAGATCCGGGCTCGTGACGTCGGGGGGCCAGTTCCGGCGCACCCACCGAGTCCCGAGCTTGACAAGACTTTTGTCGCGTCTGTCAAACAGTGACGGTCACGACAAAAGTCCCGGACCCTCGAAAATTCCAAGAAATTCGTGACCTTCCCCCAGCTTGAAATGTTGTGAAGCCCCC
>JALUZX010000437.1 GCA_027011425.1 Planctomycetota bacterium | reverse complement strand
CCCCCGATCACCGCCGCCTTGAGCTTCTTTTCAGTTCCCGCCATGCATCGCCTCCCTGACCAGGGCGGTCAATCCTTCCGGGTCCCTCCTGGCGTTGGCCGCCGGAAGGCCCAGTTCCTTTCTTATGAAAGACGTTCCAACGTCGTTGTCCGTGGCCGGCCCGGAGATCACGTCGGGTCTTGTGGCGAAACGTTCCTCCAGGACTTTCCAGGCCCCCCAGGCGCCCACCTGGTCGGGGGCGCAGACCACCAGGGCGGCCCGGAGAGCGCGGATCCCCTCGTCCTCCAGCAATACCTGGACGCCGTATTCCCCGAGGATGCCGTCCCCCAGCTCGGCGACGATCACGTCGGGCCTGGCCTCCCGCTCCAGGTGGTTCAGGAGTCCCCGGGCCGCGGGAAGGACGTCCTCCTCGCGGGTGGAGACCACCCCAGCGTCCGTAAAAGAGAGGGCCGGCGCCGCCCCGGCGTCCTCCATGGAGAGAGTGTCGCGCCGCAAGGAGACCCCCGTCAACTTGACGGCCCCCACCTTCAGTCCCGCCCGGGAAAGCCCTCGTATGATCTCCGAGGCGGCCACGGTCTTGCCGGAGTTCATGCAGGTGCCGGCCACAAGCACGAGCGGCGTCCGGCACTCCAGCTTCTCCGCGGCAGGGATGGCGCCCTTTCGTATGTGCGCCGGGACGCCCACCCTGTGGCCGATCCTGGGAAAGTCCAGGACCGCACCCAGCACCCGGGCGTCGAAGGGCCTGCCCAGGTCGGGGTTGGCCGCCGTGCACTCCCCAAGCACGCCCCCCAGGTTGAGGACGTTCACCACGTCCCCCGGGACGAGCCTCTCCGGCACCCGGCCCGCGTATCCCCTGAGAGCGCGCCTGGAGCCCAGGACCCCGGCCAGGACGTCCCCCTTCCTCAAGGGGATCATCCTCCCGTCCACCCCTTCCACCTGGTTGTATACGGCCTTGTCGAAGAGGATCTCCACGGCCAGGACGTAGCCCTCGCGGCAGACGATCTCTTCGCCCACCAGGACCTCCCGTCCCAGGGCGGCGTTGCGGGTGGAAGAGGCGATCCGGTCCAGGGAAACCCGCCTGGTCTTCACGCCTCCCCCTTCTTTCCGGCCCGGTGGTGGAGCCAGGCCGGGATGGCGCTCACCTTGGCGAAGGCCCGGGCCTCCTCGCCGTTCCAGAGGGCGTTGGTCTCGCCGTAACGGGCCACCGAGGGATCCATGAGGCTGAAGGGGCTCCTCACCCCCGTCACCAGGAACCGGCCCTCTTCGAGGCGCACCCTGGTCTCCCCCTCCACCCTCTCCTGGGAGGAGCGGACCAGGGCGGCGATGTCCTTCATGACCGGATCGAAGGCCTGGCCCTCGTGAAGCCGGTCGCCGAAGAAGGCTGCGAGCTGGTCCTTCCAGAAGGCCTGCCACCGGGTCAGCACCAGCTTTTCCAGCTCCCTGTGGGCCTGGATGAGAAGGAGCGCGGCCCCGGCC
This sequence comes from Planctomycetota bacterium, assembly GCA_027011425.1. Taxonomy (GTDB): domain Bacteria; phylum Planctomycetota; class UBA1135; order UBA1135; family JALUZX01; genus JALUZX01. The sequence continues at coordinate 7,059 of JALUZX010000437.1, read as the reverse complement.
TCGAAGCCGATCCGCCCCTTGATCCCGAGAACGGTCTCCCCGATATGGATCGCCCGCCCGATCCGGTAGGGCGCAAGAATCCCCGAGAGGGCCTCCACCAGGTCCGGGCCGTCCAGGGATTTCCCTTCGAGAGAGACGGGGAGCCCCTTCTCCCAGCCCAGGACGATCTCCCTGGAAGGTGGAGCCTCTCCCCCGGCCTCGCCGAAGGCGTCGGCCGGGGGGCCCGTCCAGGGATCGTGGGTCCAGTCTCCGCCGAGGGTGGTGCCCCAAAGGCCCCGGTTGATGGAGTAACGGGCGGCGCCCTCCGGGACGGGAAGGCCCCTTTCTTCAAGGTAGGCCGCCCCCTCTTCCCTGGAGAGGCCCAGGTCGCGGATGGGCGTGAGGATCGGCAAGTCCAAAAGGACCCGGAAGGCGATGTCGAAGCGGACCTGGTCGTTTCCCGCCCCGGTGGAACCGTGGGCCACGGCGTCGGCCCCCACATCCCTGGCCACCCGGGCCACCTCGATGGCCTGCTGGGTCCTCTCGGCGGCCACAGACAAGGGATAGACCTGGCCCCGGAGCACGTTGCCCTGGATCAGGGTGGAGATGAAGCCCTCGTAGACCGACCGGCGGGCGTCGATCTCCCGGTGTTCGTCGGCCCCCACGGCCCGGGCCTGGCGGGCCACCTGGTCCAGGTCCTCACGAGCGGCGCCGCCGGTGTTCACCGTGACGGTGATCACTTCCGCACCCTTGTTCTCCTTGAGCCAGGGGACGCAGAAAGAGGTGTCCAGGCCGCCGGAAAAGGCGAGAACGACTTTCATGGGATTCCTGCCTCTCTCCCGGCCCTCCCCGGGCCGGGGATGAATATTTTTTGCATAATGCAAGGTTATGCACTCCACCCAGGGGCCTTGTCAAGGGGGGAGAAAGAAAAAAGGGGGGAATGCTCCGGAAGGGCCTCCCATGGAAAGACCCCGGGACCACGGGGGATCCCGCGGTCCCGGGACCTACATCGCGCATGCAGGCCGGCCCGTTCTCAACGGTCCTCGACGGAGACCCTCCACTCGTTGGAGTTGGCCCGGAGTTCGGGGGCATACATGGCGCTTCCCTTGGTGGGGAGGGCGTGGAAGTACCCGGGGATCTCGGCGCGGAGCTTGTAGCTCACGCTGTGCCTGCCCCGGGCCAGGGTCCTGAGGAAGAAGACCACCTTCTCGTCGCGGAGTTCCATGTAGGCGCCCATCTCGTTTCCTCCGTAACCCGAGCGGAGCGCCACGGGCTCGAAGCCCGCGGGCTTCATGTCCTCGAAGACGATGTATTCGTAGTCGTTCTTGGACTCGATGGTGAGTTCCACCAGGACCAGGTCCCCGCTCTTCACCACGTCTCCGTCTTTCAAGGGGACTCTCTCGTATTTCTCCACCTTCTGGTCCACCACCTGGCCCCGGGAGCCGGCGGCCTTGACCTTCTCGGCCGCAGGGACGAGCTTGAAGTAGTTGCGGTGGACCTTGATCTCCAGGCCCGCCGCGGTGATGGGGTCCTCCAGGGTGAAGTAGGTGAGGTAGGAGTTGAAGTAGAGGGGCCCCTTGCCCTTCTTGACGAACTCCAGGGTGTGCTTCCCCGTTGCCAGGGCCTTGCCTTCCACGACGAGCTTGTTGTCGAAGGAGAAGAGGTTCTTGGAGTCGATCTTCACCTCCTTCACGACCTTGCCGTCCAGTTTCACCTGGAGGGTGAGGTCGGGCTTCATCTCGCCCGTGGCCTTCAGGTAGTCGGCGAAGGCCTCCACGCAAAGCGCTGTGTCCCTGGTGGAGTTCCAGTAGGTGGCGTGCTTGCGGTTGTTGAGGAGATACTTGACGAGCCTCGAGGCCGCGCGGTCGCGGGGTTTCACCGCCGCCAGGAGCTTGAGATACCAGGCCTCGGCCTCGAACTCGCTTCCATACCAGCGCCACCAGTATCCGCCGTTGGGAAGCTCGAGCCAGGCCGTCTGGTTCTCGTCGTCCTCCTCGAGATACTGCTCCACGTTGCGGAGAAGCATGTCCCGCCTGGCCGTGTCCCCGATCTCGTGGCAGGCGTATCCCAGCATGGCCTTGGCGTAGACGGAGAGCTTGTTCCGGTCCTCGTAGAGGAAGGAGAGCATCTCGGAGTTCACCTTCTTCTCGTGGGCCAGGACCGTGAAGACCAGGGCGTCCAGGTTGTCGGCGTGGGACTTCCAGGGCCGGACCTTGGGGTCCTTGCGCCCGTTCCTGATCCTTTGGAGTTGCCCGGCCTGGTAGGCCTCCAGCCAGGCGATCCCCCGGGAGAGCATGGACGGCGGCACGGCCACGTCGTTCTCGCGGGCCACCTGGAGGCCGTGGACCACCAAGGCCGTGGTGTGTGGCCAGGAATACTCGCCCCACCCGCTGAACCAGCCCCAGCCCCCGTCGGAGCACTGCATGGAGGCCAGCCTCTCGATCCCGGCCTTGACCATGTCCTTCACGGTCTTCTCGTCGAAGACCGGGTTTCCTTTCCAGCGTTTCCACTGGGCCGCCCGCTTCTTGTCGTTTCCGATCTCCTGGGCGTTCAAGTTGGTCCTCTTCTTGCGGATCTCCGAGAGGTCCAGGCCCATCTCCAGGAGGATCTTCTGGGTGATCACCGCGGGCAGGAAACGATTGAGAGTCTGCTCGGTGCACCCGTAGGGGTAGCTCGCCAGGTAGGGCAGGGCGTCCACCATGGCCCCCGCCAGGGTGGGCGACCAGCGCACTTCGAGCCTGCTCTTTTCGGGGAGCCGCTCGGCGGGCACGGTCATCTCGATCACCGCACCCTTCTTGTCGGGCCGGATCGCCCCGGAGCAGCTCACCGTCTTGAGCATGCCGTGGACCAACACCGGGAAGGTCATCTCCATGGCGTCCGACTCCTCGTCGGTGAGCGCCTTCATCCGGACCACGGCTTTTCCGGGCCCGGCCACGCGGACCATCCAATTCACACGCTCTTCACCCATGGAGGCCACATGGAGAGTCTTCTCCAGCTTCTCGCCCTCGGCCGGGACCAGGGTCCCGCCCGCGAGTTCCAGGACGGCCGTCACCTTCTTCGCGCTCTTCAGGTAGTTGTGGATGTTGGCCGTGAGCATCACCCGGTCCTTCTGGACGAAGAAGCGCGGGGCCTGGAGGCGAAGGAGAAGCTTCTTGGTGGTCACCACCTCCACACTCCCCTCGCCGCACCGGGCGCCGGACCCCACCACCCAGACCCGGGTCTTCCAGGCGGTCAGGTTCTCCGGCATGGTGAGGGAAACCTCCGCCGTGCCATCCTTTCCGGTCTCCAGGAATCCCACCCAAAGGGCGGTGTCGGCGAACTTCTTCCGCACCTTGGGGACGGCGGCCGGTTTCCCTCCCGACTCGGAGGCCCCGGCTCGGCCCCCCGCGACATCCCTGTCGGCGCTCTCCGGGAGAGGGGCGTCCGTGGGAGGGGCGCTGGGAAGGACGGGCCCTCGGCCTCTCATCTTGGACTTCATCGCCCGCCTCATGGGCGCCCCGAGCATGCCATCCAACTTCTTTTCCGCGCCCCATTCCCCGCCCTGGCCCTTGACGGAGTCCATGGCAAGCTCCTCGTTCGCCACGGACCAGCCGAAGACGCCCAGGAAGGCCATTCCCGTCTTCTCGGGAAGATCGCCTCCCCAGCGGGCCAGGCTGTGCCAGGTCCTGGGGGAGTGGCTCCGCTTCCACTTCCAGAAGAAGGCCTGGATGTCCGGCACATTGGATCCGCCCGAGATGTATTCCACGGCCTTGTCGTACATGGTGAGGGCCACGGACCCGCGGACGGGCTCGCCCGAGGCGTCGGTGACCCGGATCTTCACCTTGGCGGGCGCGCCGGGTTTGAATTCCTTCCTGGAGGGAAGAACGGCCACGTTCAGGACGCGGGATTCGGGGGGAACGGCGATCTGGCGGACTTCCGTATAGACCTTTCCGCCCCTCACGGTGAGAGCCTCCACGAAGAAGTTCGGCATGTCCGCCCTGGTCACGGCGATCTTTTCCAGGACGCTCTTTCCCTGGAGGCGGAGGACCTTGGGGGAGAGGTAGACGCCCCCAACGGGACGGAGAAAGAGAAGCACCGTGGATCCCAGGCGCTCGGTGTTGACCAGGAGGTTCACCTTCTCCCCGGGCCGGTAGGTCTTCTTGTCCGCCACCAGCTCGATCTGGTTGAAGCGGAAATCCCGGCCGTCGAACCCGGGCCCCGTGACGACGAAGACGTATCCGCCTTCCTCGGCGTGGCCCTTGGCGTCGGCCAGGGTGAAGCTCAACCTGTATTGCCCTGCCTGGGAAGCCTGGAAGACCAGGGAGGCCCTGCCGTCATCGCCCGTGGCAAGCTCCCATTTCCGGACCAGGGTCTCCAGGGGGTTCTTTCCCTTGACGTAGGAGACCTTGAAGAGCCTGGCCTCGCCCTTGCCCTTCACGCCCTTTCCGTCCAGGCGCCTGGCGGCGAACTCGGCGCGGACGGTGTCGCCCACCCGGTAGTGGCCCCGGTCCAGCCAGGCGAAGACCTTGAAAGGCCTGCGGGCCACGAGCACCGCCCCTGTTCCCACGATGGTCCGCCGGGACTGGTCGGTCACCTCGGCCGTGATGGAATACCTGTGGTCGGTATCGCCGTGGATGACCTTGGCCAGGGCCGTATCGATGGGGATGGAGAGGGTGCCGTCCCCGGCGATGGGCGCCTCCCCCTGGGCCACCACCTCGGGCCTCCCCGAGGGCCGGCTCCACCACCAGGGCACGGGCCGCCGGCAGCCCCACATCTCCCAGCCGGGATACCATGTGTAGTCGTAGGAGAACCACCAGTAGCCCCGGCCGTAGAGCCAGTCCCAGCGGGTCACGGGATACCAGCTCCCGCTGTAGGCGGTCCGCAGTACCTTGTATTTCACCCTGGCCTTGGTGACGGGGGCGCCGAAGTAGTAGCGGGCCGAGACCTTGGCCTGGAACTTCTCCCCCAACATGACCGGCTCGGAAGGGGCCTCTATCTTGACCTCGAATTCGGGTTTCTTGTATTCCTCGACCCGGAAGGAGACCCCCCCGTAGGGCCGGCTCTGAAGCCGGAGGTAGTAGACCCCGAGAGTCGCGTCCGCCGGAAGCGAAATCTTTCCGTCGAATCCGCCGTAACGGTCGGCCTGAAAGACTTTTTCCCAGATCTTCTTGCCCCGGGGACCCCGCAGGCGCAGGGCGAAGCTCCGCCCGGCGAAGGGGCTGTCCCCCTCGGCGTCGTATAGGGCCTGCTCGACCCAGAACTTGAACTTCACTTCCTGGCCGGGGCGATACACGGGACGGTCCGTGATCCCGTAGGCCTTGGACCGCCTGTAGCTTCCGGGACGCCACCGGGTCGTCCAGAGCCCGGAGAAGCCCAGGTAGGCGAATCGGCCCGAGGGGGTGGCGGCCGTAACCAGCCAGGAGTAATGGCGGTCCAGGGCGCGGGCGTCCAGCTTTGCCAGCCCGTCCGGGCCGGTCACGGCCGAGAGCCGGCGGGTGTAGACCTCGTAGTGGCCGCCCCGGTCGTTCCTGTTGCGCACCCAGACCTGGCGGTATCCGAAGAGATCCAGGGAGGCCCCGGCCAAAGGCGCGCCCGTCACCGCGTCGGCGGCGAAGTAGAGCTGGCCCCCGTCCATGGGCTTGCGGACCAGGACCGTGTCGGCCACCCAGACCACGGCGCGGGTGGTGTTCCCCTTCTCCATCCTGGCCGTCACCAGGTAGGCCCCGGCCTTCTGGAGGGGTGTGGTGACGGTGACGCGCCTGTCGAAGTGGTTGGGCCTGGGCTTCAGGTCCAGGTCCCAGGAAGCCACGACCTTCCCCACGTATTTCTTGTGGTTTCCCTTGACCAGGTCCCAGCCGAGACTGCTCACGTTGAGCATCTGCCAGTCCAGGCGCTTGGGGCCGGACTCGAGGTAGGCCTTGACGTCGGCCAGGAGCTTGGCGACGTCCACGACCCGGGCGGTGAAATGCACCTTTTTTCCGTTGCGGAAAAGGAAGCCGAAGACGGCACCCTTGCCGGCGGGCTGGGTGGGAATCCCCTCGAACCTCCCCCAGTTCCCCTTGATCTGGTGCACCTTCTTCCAGTCGCCGGCCTTGGCCCAGTATGTGGCGGCCTTCTCGTATTGCCGCCGGTTCTCGAAGATCGTCCCAAGGTCGCGCCAGGCCTGGATCTCCTTGTAGAGGCGGATGAAGTTCTGGTCGGGTGGGAGCTTGAAGCGGGCCACTCCCGTGGCGAGCTTGGCCAGGGTTTCGTCCTCGGAAAGGGTGTGGAGCTGGAAGGTGGGGGGCGGCTCCTTGCCGCCGGCGCCGCCCGTGAAGAGCCGGGGGTAGTCGGCCAGGGTCTGGACGCCGAACTGGTTCCTCAGGAAATCGGCCAGGAGGCGCTTGGCCTTTCCTCCCCCGGCGGGGTCGTATTCCATGGCCTGGACCAGGGCCCAGCGCCAGCGCTCGCCGTCGTTCCTTGCGGCCTCCCAGGAAGAGGGCGGGTGGTAGAAGACGGGTTTGCCGTCGGGGCCGACGGGCGCCCCCGCCGTGCCGCCCCCGAAGCGGGGGTAGGAATACCCGGGCTCGTAATCAGGAAGTTTCTTCAGGTCCGTGAGATACTGGAGGCGCCAGGACTCGGCGTAACCTCTCCGCCCCATGAGAACCCGGGCCAGGAGGTAATACATGCCGGCCACGGCCTTCCTGTCCTTGGCCTTGGCGGCGGGGGCCAAGGCCCGGACCAGCCAGCGAAGGGCCTGGACCCGGTCCCTTTCGTAGGAGTTGACGAACCGGGCCCTTCCCCTGTGGGGCCCTCTCTCGAACTCCCCGGCGATCATGGCCCCGTAGTGGACCCCTTCGAAGATCGTCCGGGCCGCCACGGTGAGGACCCGCCAGTCGAGGGGATGGCCCGAGACCACCAACTCCCGGAACTTGTCCTCCTCCTTCCACCGGCCCAGCCTCCTCAAACACCAGATCCCGTCGGCGAAGTTCAGGGCCTCTTCCACGGGATCCACGTCCTTGCGGAGCGCCAGGCTCCGGAAGAGGTCGTAGGCATCCTTGTAGTTCCCCTGCTTCTTCAGGCGCAGCGCCTGGGCCCGGTCCCCCCGGACCGCCCGGGCTC